>SOJN01000011.1 GCA_004376575.1 candidate division TA06 bacterium
CAGTATACCAGAACCTTCTGGTATACCGAGGTGCCTTTTATATGATTATCAATCTATCTCAAGCAGATCCTTCGCCTTCGTTCCTCGACTACTGCTCGGGACTTCGCTCCCCTCGATTCAACTCGGGATTAACTCTCTGTAACAAGCTCAGTACGCTTTGCTTGTGACTTTCACAGCAAGTAAACCCTTCGACACCCTACGGCTGCTCCCTTCGGCGCCGCCTCAGGACTAAGTCTTTCTAAGCCTCGTCTTCGTCTCGGCAAGAAAGACTAAGCAGGACGAAAAATGACTCATGTCATCTGACGATGGCATGGCCCTTTTTCGTTTTCGACTTTCGATGTCGGGGTGTAGTCTGGCGCAGTCGAAGGGGGTAAGGGAGAGGGTGATAATGCATTCAATTTCGTAGTTTCGTAATTTCGTGTCAAGTATGTCGGCTCTTTGGCGGGAGGCGACTACTTCTCTTTCTCTATCCTGGCAGCGCCCGTGACAATATCTTCGAGAGCGGCGCGCAGAGACCTCTGGCGGGTTTTTCTCTCACTATCAGCTGTCAACTCGTGAATCTCACGGGCTCTCTTTGCGACCGCAACCGAAAACTCGTACCTGTTAATCTCTATTCCCATTTTTACCCTTGAAAGGACTTCTCGTAAACCTCCAGTAACGTCAACGTTAAGTTCCCCTACCATCTTCTCCCTTTCCTCAAAGACCTTTCCGCAAATATATGCAAAAACACGGAGTTGTCAAGGGAAAAAAGACCTCCCGATCAATCCTCACGGTGCCGAACTAGGTTAGAGGAAACGCAGACACTCACAGTGCAAAGGACAAAGCGCGAGGCACAAATAGGCGTAGGCGAGATCTTCGACCCTAGATCTCAGATCTACGATAATATTAGCGCATCATTATCTTCTTGCTGGGGCTTAGCCGCTCCCACTCGATGACAACAGGTGCCACCACGAATATGGAGGAATAGGTTCCGACTACTACGCCAATTAGAAGAGCAAGAGCGAAATCTCTGAGCACAGGTCCACCAAAAATGAGGAGGCCGACAAGGACGAGCATGGTGGTCAATGAAGTGACGATGGTTCTGGACAGAGTCTGATTGATGCTCCTGTTGACAAGCACCTCGAACTTGGTTTTTCTCATTGTGCGGAGATTCTCCCTTATCCTGTCCGAGACGACAATAGAGTCGTTAATGGAATATCCAACGATAGTGAGGAGAGCGGCGATTATAGGGATCGTAATCTCTCTGTTGAAGATAGAGAATATACCAATAGTTATGAGCACATCGTGAAAAAGAGCGATGACTGCACCCACGCCGAATCTTAAGGTGAACCTGAAACCGACATAGACGAGTATGGCTAGCATGCCAACTGCCAGTGCAATGGCCGCCTTGCCCTGGAGACCTTTGCTCACCCTTGGCCCGACAAGCTCCTCCCTGTCAACTCTTGGGGCGTTGTCCGGAAAATCAGCTCTGAGCTTCTCAGCCACATACTGACCCATACCGAGACCTAGACCCGCATCTCTCGCCTCACTGCGACCCGGTGGAACAGCCTCCTCTTTCAGCTCGCCGGGCGTGCTGGTCACCCCTTTCGCCGTCACGTACAACTTCGCAGACCCTGTATCTCCCCAGTTGCCTTTTGAGTCCTCGGCCCTCACATATATGGTGTGGGTTTCCCCCGGCTTCCATTCTATGGGCAGGGTAGAGCTGGCGGCCTCGCGCCGCGAATCGAAGAAGTCAACTGCGCTCATGACAGTTCCCTCTCCCGGTGCCACGGCAGAGTCCACCGACATCTCCACAACCATGACAATAGAACCTCCCGTGTACTCATCGCTCACAGTTGTCTTCACAGTTACCAGAGCAGCCCCGGCAGTCGGGTTTGGGTCTATCTCCACGGACAGTATTTCGGGCCCTGTGCTATCTATGCCAATCTCACCCTTGGTGGTGATGAGGAAATCGCTGGCAGTTCCAAACCTCTGTATGACAGCCTTTGACATTCCTATTTTTGCGAGGGATGAACGGATCTCATCTGTCTTGATGGGTTTGTCAAAGTGAACCTGGATGAGCGATCCGCCAGTGAAATCAATCCCGTAGTTCGGGCCTCCACGCACTATCAAAGAGATGAGACCAATAACAATGAGCGTTCCAGATACTATGAACGCATGCTTTCTGAACCCAATGAAGTCAATCTCCGGCTTCTTGAAAATCCTCAGCACGTTGCCTCCACTTATATCAAGAGCTTCTTAGGCTGGCGCTTCAAGGTTGCCACATCGAATATGACCCTGGTCACAACAATCGCGGTGAAGAAACTGCACACAATGCCAATAGAAAGCGTCACCGCGAAGCCGGTTACCGGGCCCATCGCGAACCTGGTTCCGAATATCCAGAGAATCACCGCAGCCAGGAGAGTTGTCATGTTTGCATCAAGAATGGTTCTGAATGCTTTTGAATAGCCGTTATCGATAGCTGCCCTTACGGTCTTTCCGGCGAGAAGCTCCTCTCGTATCCTCTCAAATATTAGAACATTGGCATCGACCGACATCCCAATCGTAAGAACTAGCCCGGCCATGCCGGGTAGACTCAGACTTGCCCTGAACCCTGAAAGTACGGCTAGCACAAATACAAGGTTCAGGACCAGAGCAATGCCGGCCACAAAACCGCTGACGCTATAGTAGACGAGCATGAAGAGCAGCACCACAACCCCGCCTATGACCAGACTCCGCACCCCACTCCTTATGGAGTCTGCGCCCAGCGAAGGCCCGACCGACCTCTCCTCTATCACCTTGACTGGAGCGGGCAGGGCACCAGCTCTAAGTACAATGGCAAGGTCTTTCGCCTCTTCAAGCGGGGACAATCCCATCTCGATCTGAGACCTCCCGCTGGCTATCCTTTCTCTGATGACAGGAGCCGACTGCACAATCCTGTCCAGAACAATGGCCAGCCGTCTTCCCACATTTCCACCGGTAATGGCGGCCCACTTGGCCCTCGCCTGCCTTGTCATGGTCAGGTCCACCCTCACCTCATTGGGATTGTCAGAACTGCCTATACCAACCTCTGCGTCTACTATGGCTGCGCCAGTCAGCTCGGGATCTTTTCTCACCAAATAGATGGGCCTGAACTTGCGGCCCTCTATGTAGGTCTCTTGACCCCAGAGGAACTCCTGCCCTTCTGGCATCAGCCTGGCAGCCTCTGGCAGGCTCGTATATTTGTTGAAGGTCGATCTGTATCTATCATCTACCACAAAATCTGCCCTGTGCCTTCTGATCAAAGATAGAAGCGGACGCACAGTATAGTCGAGGGTATCTTCGACCGCCACACTCTCCGCGCTCATGACCACTCTATCTATGGCTTCAAGAAGACGCTGCGTCTTCAGAGCGCTCTCGACAAGTCTGAACTCGAGTTGTGCAGTCTTCCCGATAACATCCTTGGCCCTTTGCCTGTCCAGAACACCAGGAAGCTGAACTGCTATTCTGTCGGTCCCCTGCTTCTGAATGGTAGGTTCGAAAACCCCGAACTGGTCAATTCTGTTTCTCAAGACTTCGAGAACTCTGTTTGTGGCGTCTTTGGCCTCATCCGGAGACAACTTTGACTTATCAACCTCAAGCACGAGATGCATTCCGCCCTGAAGGTCAAGCCCCAGATGCAGGGCCTTCTTGTTCAGCTGCTTCATCTCCTCTTCGGTCATCGTCAGCTTCTGCTCAGGAGTCAGCCGTCCCAGCCTTACAGTATAACTGAACTGCCATCCGGCCAGGCCGATGGCCATAAAAACTATCAGTATTCTCCATCTCAGTCCGCGTCTCATATCAAGTGGCCTTTCAGAAAAAGTTAGGCCAAATATAGAACTCGTATTCCCTTATGTCAAGCGCAAAATCACCCTCCCACGCACGACACCTTCGAAATTCCAAAAATAGAAAATCAAAGACGAATGACCCACAGTGGCACAGCGCAAAAAAAACGGACTGTCATTGCGAGACTCGCGGAGCGAGTCGAAGCAATCTCCGGCGTCGATTTTCGATCTTCGAATTTCGATGTCTCTAGGTAAGTGGATTCATCACGAGTCCCGATATCAGCTTCGGAAAGAAGTCAGTCGACTTCTGTGGCATTTTCTCCATCTTGGACGCCACTGCCTTCACTTGAGAAACCTTCGTCGGATTCATCAAGAGCAATAACTGAGCATCACCTGAATCAACAGCCTTGATGCCGGCCTGAGGGTCTCTGAGATATCGGATATTCTCCTGAGTTACAACTTTCTCCTCGGATATCCCGAGCAACTCTTGAATCACCACCTCATGGAGTATGACAACGTCAAGCCCCTTCCATTCCGCCGACCTGCTTGCGGGCAGCATTTTCTCCCAGCCAGACCCCTTTTTCGAAGTCAAGACCCGGTACTCGCCTCCTGCGTAAAGACCGAGGGCGTGACCTTCTCCTGCTTTTTTCATCTCTTCCAGTGCGCTGGCCAGGGTGCTGGCAGGCTTCAGGTCGAAGTAGTTTGAACATCCTTCCAAGAATCGATCCAGACTGAAGTCTCTGAGACTATGTATTAAACGGTGGGTGGGCAGTATGAAGAGCCCGGGGTCCTCCATCCCTACCAGTGTGACCATCCTGAAATTGTAGGGCTCCTCACCCGTGTCGGAGGCACCGGCAGCCATCATCCGTTCCTCGAGGTAGTCAAGAGCGGTCTCGAACCTGTGGTGGCCATCAGCTATGTAGAGGCTCTTATCCTTCATCGCTTCAGTAACTCTGGCTATCGTCTCCCCATCGTGTACTGTCCATACCCTGTGCTTGACACCCCCCTCCTCAAGCGCCTCCATCTCGGGCTGACCCTGTGCAAACGGTTCCAACATCTGATAGACCGAGTTCTTCTCGTCTGGATAGAGCAGGAATATCTGTCCAAAATTGGTTGCGGTCGCACGCATGAGGTTCAGCCTGTCCTCCTTCGGCTTTGACAGAGTCCTCTCGTGCGGACGAACAGTTCCCAGAAAAGGGGGGACGATCCATTGCTTGCAGATGAACCCTTTTCTCGTCTTACTGCCTAGCTCCGGGGCTTCAAACTCCTGGTGATAGATATAAAGTGCCGGCTTACTGTCCTGTATCAGAATCTTCTCATCCAGCCATCTGTCCAGATAACGCCTGGCCCGGGTGTAGACGTTGCCCGTATCCGAATCGCCCGGTTCTGGCTTTCCTTTTATTATCCTCACAATGTTGTACTCAGACTTGGCGTAATAGTCTTCTCTCATTGAGTCGGTTATCTTGTCATAGGGCTGACTGACAACGTCATCCAGCTTACCCACCTTGGATAGATTGTATCTTACCCCTTTGAAAGCCCTAACTTCAGCCATGCGATACCTCTATCACGCGTTCTTGGCCCAGTTTACGATCTTGTCTGCCACGGCAGTCCCGACTCTCCCCTGTCCTTCACGTGTCGATGCGCCTATGTGCGGAGTGGTAATCACATTGTCGAGAGTAAACAGCTTGCTGTCCGTTGCAGGTTCTTTTTCGAAGACATCTATGGCCGCGCCGGCAACCTTGCCCGACCCGAGGGCGTCATAGAGAGCCTCCTCGTCCAAGATACCTCCTCTTGCACAGTTTACGATCCTCACACCGTCCTTCATCTTCTCAAATTGAGGCTTCGAAAGCATGTGCGCGGTCTCATCCGTTCTCGGAAGATGAAGGCTGATGAAGTCGGACTGAGAAAGAAGTTCATCCAAGCCTACCAGTTTCGCATCTACTCCTTCCACAGACTTCACATACGGATCGTAGGCGATCACTTTCATGCCGAGTCCCAGCGCTCTCTTTGCCGTCTCTTTCCCTATCCTGCCAATGCCAAGCAAACCGAGTGTCTTCCCAAAGACCTCGCAGCCTTTCAACTGCTTCTTCTCCCACTTGCCTTCTTTCATCCCATAAGTACCCCGTGGGATGTGCCTGCACAGAGAGAGCATGTGTCCCACGGCAAGCTCGGCCACAGAAATGGAAGAGGCCTCTGGTGTGTTGGTCACCTCAATCCCCTTCTTCTTGGCAGCTTCTCTATCTATATTGTCGAGTCCAACCCCGCCTCTGACGATCAGTTTCATTTTATCCATAGAATCAATCACTTTATCCGTAACCTTTGTAGCACTCCTCACAACCATTACCTCATACCCTTTCACTGCGTCAAGAAGCTGCTCAGGCGTGAGACCAGTCTTCACGTCGACATCAAGGCCAGCGTCCTTCATAGACTGGATAGCCTTTTCAGCCACAGGATCTGTGACGATGACTTTCATCTTTAGAACCTCCTCTTAGAAAGATTGCCGGGGCAACATCCGCCCCGGCGCGTCCATGCACAACTGGTGAGAGCGGGGCACCTATGAGACGTGGAGAATCTCCTCAGCAGCCCTCACGCCTTTACCCAGCTCCACCTTGTATCCTAAATCCACAAGTGACATCTCAAGGGCGGAGATCCCAACCAGTACGTCCGTGTAGTTGGCATAACCCAGATGGGCTATCCTTATTATCTTCCCCTTAAGATGAGCCTGTCCCCCTGCCACCTTGATGTCATACTTACGGTCGAGAGTGTTCTTCAGTTCTTTTCCATCTACCCCGTCCGGGACCTTTATCGCCGTGACTGCATCCGCGGGCCTCTTCGAGAAGAGTTCCAGCCCAAGGGCCTTTGCCGCGGCCCTAGTCGCGTCGGCGAGTTTCGCGTGGCGCGCAATGACGTTGTCCATCCCTTCTTTCTTCATCCGCTCCAGGGCTTCGGCGAGCCCCACAATCAGCGAGACCGCAGGAGTCCAGGGGGTCTGGTTCTTTTCGAGCGATTTGAAGTAGGCCTTCCATCTATAATAGTACTTGGGTAGCGTGGATGATTCACTCATCTTGAGGGCCTTATCACTGATGGATTCAAACGCAAGCCCCGGGGGGATCATAAGGCCTTTCTGAGAACCGCTCACACAAACATCGACGTGCCAGTTGTCGGTTTGCATGTCGCAGGCGCCGAGCCCGCTTATCGCATCCACCACCAGAACAGCAGGCGTGTCCTTCACTATGTTGCCGATGGCCTCGATATCAGTGACTACACCTGTTGAAGTCTCACAAAGGGTCGTGAATACCGCCTTTATGTCTTTGTCCTTGTCCAGATGAGACTTTACGACCGCGGGGTCGACAGCATCTCCCCATTCGAGTTCGATGGGTACGACGTTTACGCCGAAGGCCTTGCACATCCCTTCCCATCTCTCTCCGAACTTCCCGCCCTTCACTACTAGAGCCTTGTCGCCGGCAGAAAGCAGGTTGGCTATTGACGCCTCCATCGCGCCGCTCCCCGATGAGCAAAAGATCAGGACAGGATTCTTCGTTTTGAAGACGATCTTCAGATCCTCTGCGACCCGCTTGAACAATGCTTCGAACTCCTTGGTCCTGTGGTGGATAATGGGCCTTGCCTGAGCAGAAAGCACCTCTGGCGGCACGCTGGTCGGACCCGGCGTCAAGAGAAATATCTTTTGCATGTGACCCCCCTGTTGTTCTTAAGTTCTTTGCCGAAAAGGACTAATATCTTATGTAAACCCACCTGTGATGTCAACCCCAATTTGTGAAATTGTGGTTACTATGTCGAAATGATAGCTTTTATTACTAAGTGAAAATGTTAGTTT
>SOJN01000012.1 GCA_004376575.1 candidate division TA06 bacterium
ATTGAACGGGGAGTGGCGGTGAAGAGGGTGGGGTTACTCCCACTCTATCGTGGCGGGGGGCTTTGTGGACACGTCATAGACGACGCGATTCACATTCTTCACTTCATTGATTATCCTGGTGGAGATTCTGGCAAGTACATCATGCGGAATCCTGAGCCAGTCGGCGGTCATGTAGTCCTCAGTGGTCACTGCACGCAGCGCCACAACATTCTCATAAGTTCTTCCATCTCCCATGACACCAACGCTCTTGACTGGCAAGAGGACTGCAAAGGCCTGAGCGACCTTCTTCGACCTCAGGCCTGACCTTTCAAGCTCCTCGAGGAAGATGGCATCTGCTTCCCTCAATATATCTAACCGATCCCTGGTTACCTCACCGACCGTCCGCACTGCGAGACCAGGACCCGGAAAGGGCTGCCTTTCAACAATCCCCTCCGGCAGACCAAGCTCCCTTCCCACCGCTCTAACTTCGTCCTTGAACAGGTCCTTTAGAGGCTCTATGAGTTTCAGTCTCATAAGCTCAGGAAGACCTCCTACATTGTGGTGGGTCTTTATTGTCGACGATGGACCGTGGACTGAGCTAGACTCGATCCTGTCTGGATACAGCGTGCCCTGGGCCAGATAGTCTACCTTACCCAGCTTTTTCGCCTCTTGCTCAAATACCCTTATGAACCTCTCTCCTATTATCCTTCTCTTGTCCTCGGGATCGGTGATAGATTTCAATCTGCTCAAGAAGCCTTTTTCATCGTCTACATATATAAGGTTCATTTTAAACTTGCTTTTGAATGTGGAAAGTACCTCTTTCTCCTCCCCTTTTCTCAACAGCCCATTGTTCACGAAAATACACGTGAGCTGATCCCCAATCGCCTTGTGTATCAATGCCGCTGTTACTGCTGAATCCACGCCCCCAGAGAGGCCGCAAATAACTTGACCGGCACCAACCACCTGCCTGATGCTTTCAAGTGAATTCCTTAAGAAGGATTTCGGAGTCCACCCTCCTTCGCATCCACAAACGGAAAATAGAAAGTTCTTGATTATGTCGTTCCCTCTGGGAGTATGGACCACTTCCGGATGAAACTGAATCCCATATATCTTCCTATCCAGGTCGCCAATCGCAGCATAAAGCGAGTTGGTGCTGTGCGCCAGTTGTTCGAAACCAGCGGGAATCCCGGAAAGCCTGTCTCCATGACTCATCCATACTTGAATCTCTGGAGGTAGACCTTTGAAAAGCCTTGCTCTCTTGTCAATCAAAAGCTCAGCTCTTCCATACTCTCTCTGTACAGTGGCCGCCACCTTTCCTCCCAGGAGAGAGGCTATCACCTGCATACCATAGCAAATGCCCAGAACGGGTTTACCCATATCGAAGATGTGCTTGTTGGGAAGCGGGGAATTCTTGTCGTATACGGAGGAAGGCCCCCCGGACATCACAAACCCTTTTATGTTCCCATCTTCTGTGCTGTCGATCTGGAAATCGAAAGGAACAATCTCACAGAAAACAGAAAACCCTCTGATTCTTCTTGCTATGAGCTGGGTATACTGAGAGCCAAAGTCGAGTACGACTATCTTCTCTTCAACCATTGCCCGCTTGGTCATCAGTCTTCATCCTTCTAAGGGCAGACTGAGCGGCAATCTGTACTGACCTGCTCTTGTCATCTACTGCTTTCTCAACTACCGACCTGGCAGCATCCCCCCCAATTTTGGCGAGCGCAAAGAGTGCATTGACTCTCACAGCATCGGGATACTTAGGCCTCCCCATAAAGGCAGTCTCTTCTATGAGTTTGGTCAGACCCTCGACTGCCGCCACATGCCCCATCTGTCGCAGGCTCCCGCATATTGTTTTCTGAAGGTCCTCATCTTCCAATTGGAGGGCCATATCGCAAAGCGCAAGTGCTCCCTTCTCACCGGGAACCTTAGCCAGAAGCTTGATGACAGTGTCTCTCACTTTTGTGACCGGATCACCCAGCGCCTCTATTAAGATCCTTTCAGCTTCGGGATCCTTTGTCCTCGCGATTCCCTCAAGCGCAATCTCCCTTGTCAGTAGTTCCTTATCCTTGCTCAGCATCTCCAACACTTCAATCGCCCTTGGATCTTCAAACTCAGAAAGAATAGTTGCCACATCGCGCCTGATAAACCAGCTCTCGTCACGGGCTGCTTCAACAAGGTGCGGCATTGCATCGGCACCAATGTTTGTTATCAGGTCAATCATCCTCCTTCTCAGGAGCTTGTCCTCAGCCTCACGGAATATCTCCATGACGAGTGGCATGGCTTCCTTGCCCATGTTCACAATTGCGTCTCTCACTTCCTTGTAGATGCCCGACTCCCATAACGCGGACAAAAGACTGATAAGAGCATCTGTGCCGCCAACCTTGCCCAAGGCCTGCACAGCCCTTTTCCTTTTCTGCTCCGATGAAATCTGCTCTGTGAATGTGGCCTGTATCTTCTCGGCTATATCGGTTCTCCCTGCCTCTCTCATCTTCCTGGCTATCTTCTCCAGAACAGACACATAAGCCAGGTATACTTCGAAACTGTCCTCCTTGTCCATTTTTCCTCTGAGGATCTTGATCGACTTTTCGGCAAGCAAGAACTTCTCTTTGTCGATGAGACCTAGCAGCATCTCACCAAGGCTTTCGGCACCCCTCTTTCTCACGTCCGGCAAAGAATCGTCAAGCGTTTTCATAAAAGGTTCTATCATCAAGTCGATATCTCTCCTCCCCAGAGTGCCTGATGCTTTTTGCTTCAGCTTTTCCAGAGAGTCTTTTGATGTGACAATTGCATCCTCCTCAACTATTCGCACAGTCCCCTCACCACTGTCTCCCGCTAATAGTCTTCCCTGTAGCTTCTCCAGAAGGTCGTCCTTCCTGTCTTCTTGGATCGAGAGTGCATCCAGAAAAGCACGCGCCTCCTTGACTACGTCCTCGCTTTCAGTGGCACCTTTCTTGGCAGCCATTTCCATCATAAGGTCAATTATTTCAGAATCTGAGAGTGTTTGCAGGTTATTTCTTATCATCTCGGCCATCTTCGATTCGAAAGTCTTCTTGTCTTCAAGCTTCGCTTCGATTGCCGGCTTCACTCCAGCTACAAACTTTGCAAACCACTTTGTGAAGTCTTTTCTCCTGTCATCCCCGTATAGAGACAGCATCTTGGATACAACCTTCTGCATGTTCGTAAAGGCAATCTCACCGTCGGTTCCACCACCAACACCACCACCGGCACCACCAGCTTCCCCTCCACCAACACCACCACCGGCACCAGCCTTCCCTGAAAGAACAAGTTCTGCAATCATCTCAGGGCTTCCCCAAACTGAAGGGCCATCTACACTTAAAGACTGCATAAAAGAGTCCCAGTCAAATGTTCCCGAGCCAAAACCTGGACCGGTGTCACCACCTTTCCTCGACACAATACCGTATTCAACCTCATTCAACCCAACCCCCTTCACATCCGCATCCCTGAATGCCTCCGTTGCACCGCCAGCCTCCTGCAAACGGAGCTTATCCATGGCCAGAACCTGGAACAGCCCCTGAAGGTCTATGGGCCTGACAGCCGGAGAAAATGAGATAGATCTGATGTCTGTCCTGGCCAGATCTCTGGACAACCCCTGTACAGCAGGGACTGATACTTTGTCCACCTTATACCCTTCTATCATAAGCGTATTCTCGAACAAGACCATAACAAGTTCTTTCCTTCCTTCCAGGGCCTGTATCAGAAGTTCGTGAGTCTCGCTCGTACTCTTAATCACAAAAGGGTGGCCAGCGGGATATGAACGCACATTCCTCAGAGAGCGAGCGAGATGCTTCACAATCTCCTTGACCAATCTTGCAAACTCCGGATCCTCTCCAGACTTTTCCCTCGTATCATCAAACATCTTAGACCACCTGAAATGTTGTTGGCCTAATGCCTAAAGTGCCTTCTCTTCGTAAATATCATCGCAATGTCATTCCTATTGCAAGCATCAATCACGTCTCTGTCCCTTATGGATCCCCCCGGCTGGATTATGACGGTTGCGCCGGCTTTAGCTGCTACCTCAACAGAGTCTGCGAAGGGGATAAAACCGTCCGAAGCCATGGCCGTCCCCACAGTGTAGGAGCCAACGCCCCTCGCTTTCTACAGAGCCAGTTCAGCAGAATCCACACTACTCATCTGCCCCGCGCCTATTCCTATCGTTCTGTCCTGTGTACCGAATACTATTGAATTAGACTTAACATGCCTGACCACTTTCCATGCGAATGTGGCAGCCTCCATCTCCTTCTCATCAGGCTTTCTATGCGTCACAATCTCCCATGCACGAGCATTGTCTTCGTCATCATCTGCGTCTTGAACCAAAAAACCTCCTTTGATTCTCTTGAAATCCAGACTTCTCGATGCGCTCCTGCCGCCCAGCGAAGGAAGCTCCATCACCCTCAAGTTCTTCCTTTTCTTGAGCTTCTCCAGAGCCGCACCATCGTACGAAGGTGCGATCAAGCATTCAACAAAAGTGCCGGCTATCTCCTCGGCCGCCTCCGCATCAACCTTTCTGTTGAGGCTTATTATCCCGCCGAAGGCAGACACAGGATCCGTGAGGTGGGCACGCCTGTAAGCGTCCACAGCACTCTCTCCGAAGGCGACTCCACAAGGGTTAGCATGTTTTACGACCGCACAGGCGGGTCTGTCAAACTCTGAAACGATGGCCACCGCAGCATCCATGTCCATGATGTTGTTGAAAGAAAGCTCTTTGCCCTGGATCTGCTTTGCAGAAGCCAGAGAGTATTCAGAAGAAAACTCCTCCCTGTAGAATGCTCCCCTTTGATGGGGGTTCTCCCCGTACCTTAAATCCTTTACCTTTTCAAATACCAGCCAGAGAGTCCTGGGGAACTCCATGTCCTTCTTTGACCCCTGTAAATACTTGTATATCGCTGAATCATAGACGGAGGCCAGTCTAAAAGCCCTCCTTGCGAACTCCAGCCTCATCTCATCAGATACGTCGCCGTCTCCTGTTATCTCCTTCAGGACGTCATCATATTGATTGGGGTCGGTCACCACCAGCACACCTTCATGATTCTTGGCAGCCGCCCTTATCATAGCGGGTCCGCCGATGTCCACATTCTCCATAGCCTCCTTCATCCCGCACCCACCCGCCACCACCTCCGGAAAAGGATACAGGTTGCAGACCACCATGTCTATGGGCGAAATCTGATTTGCCGATAGCTCCTTTTCCTGCGACGGGTCGTCTCTTACTGCAAGTATTCCCCCGTGTATAACAGGATGGAGAGTTTTTACCCTCCCGCCCAGAATCTCCGGAAAGCCCGTGAGCGAGGAAACCTCCACAACCTCAACCCCGGCATCCCCCAGGCACAACGCTGTGCCTCCGCTGGCTATTAGCTCAACGTTCAGGTCCGTGAGCCCTCGGGCGAAATCGGCTATCCCAGTCTTATCATAAACGCTTAGCAGCGCCCGCTTGATTGTCAACAAAACCTCCCATCTACTCAGAAACCCAAAGTCTATGCACCAAATTTATCTAACTTGCCTGCATGGGCAAGCATCAACCCCATCCCATATTTGGCCTCAAACACGCCCAGGCATCCTCTGGCACATTCCCCCTCTGTGAACCTGTCGGCAGAATCGATCCTCGCACCTATTGATTTTATCATAAATGGGTTGGGATGCCATGAATGTTTTTTCATGGAAGCAGGGGTCGAGTGATCACCTGTGACCACAAAAACATCGGGCTTCAGCTCTAATATTCTATCCACAGCTCCGTCAGCCTCTTCGATGAAACCTACCTTCTTTTCGAAGTCCCCATCCTCTCCGGCCATGTCCGTCAATTTATAATGTATGTAGAAGAAGTCGTAGCGGCCAAATAACTCCTCCAGCGCCGTCACCTGGCTTCCCCAGGTGCTTTCGCACCCGATTATATCCATACCGACGATATTAGCAATACCTTTATACATCGGGTAGGTGGCAATAACGGCAGGTCTTAAATGGTAAAGATCTCCGAGCGTGGGTATCTCAGGCCTGCCCGAAAACCCTCTCAGGATGATGCCCGTCGCTTCCTTCTCCCCGGTCAGGACATCCAGAACAGTCTCCATCAGGGAGTTCACAACGCGTGCGGTCATTTCGCCCTCCGGGTCAGAAGCGGTACACTCTGCATAGTGCTTCATCTCCTCATGAGGGTCAGTATCGAACAACTTAGAACTCAGGCCCTTGCCCGTAAGTATGAGGACAAACCTGTGTTCCTTTCCAGGAACAAATTCAACGCCCACCCCGTCCACTTCCCCTATCCTCTCGTTCAGGTGCGCGCACAGCCTTGCATTCTCCTCGGTCCTGAGTCTCCCAGCCCTTCGGTCTCTTACCACCCCGTCCCCGTCTATCTTGCAGAAGTTTCCTCTTGCGCCGATCTGTTGATCTGACAGGGTCTTTCCCACACCGTACACCTCGAGCGCACCCCTGCTGATTTCAAAGACCAATGGGTCGTAGCCAAAAAGAGCGAGATGGGCCGGCCCACTCCCTGGTGTAATTCCAGGCAGGACTGGAACGGATAGGCCGCATGACGCACCACACGCCAAGCTGTCCAGATTCGGAGTCCTGGCAGCCTCCAGCTCAGTCTTCCCGTCCTTGGCCAGCCCGCCTACCCCATCAAGGACGAGAAGGACAATCCTGGAACTGCTCTTCCTTGCCAGCGAAGATAACAGATTCAAGTAGGCGCTCTTAGATGGCAACGATATTTTCCCTTGCTGACTTCAACTCTTCGAGTATCTTATACGGAACTTTAACTTTTCCGAGAAGTGGCCCATTCTGCCTTTCACCATGGCAGTCGGAGCCACCAGTCATGATCAGATCATAGGATTTGGCTATTCTGGCAAGCCTCGTTGAAGTTGAGGAATCATGCTTCGAATGCCAGACCTCTATGCCTTCCAGCCCCTGCCTGACAAACTCAGGTATGATCTCATCCCTGCCCACCGTTCCCGGATGGGCAAAGACGGGGATGGCGTCCACAGACTTCAGAAGGTCGAAGGCCTCTCTTGGGCTCATCTCCATCTTGGGAACATATGCAGGTGAATGGTAGCCGATGTATCGGACAAAAGCCTCGCCGAAATTCTTGACGTAGCCGTTCTTCACCAGGACCTCGGCAATATGAGGGCGGCCAACTGCACCACCGCTGGCCAGATGTTCGACCTCAGCCATACTAAGCTCTACTCCCAAACCCTTTAGCTTCTTCACCATCTTTACAGCGCGGTTGAATCTCTCCTCCCGAACCCTGGATAGCATTTCGAGAAGGCCTGTGTCCGTGTAGTCCACATAGTATCCCAGAATGTGAATATCGAGTTCATAGGCCGTGCAACTGAGCTCCACAGCAGGGACCACCTCAATCTCTTTCTCAGCCGCAGCACTCACCGCCTCCTCAATCCCAAGGGTCGAGTCGTGGTCTGCTATTCCAACAGCCGAGAGCCCCGCGGCCTCCGCTTTCTCTACGACCTGGGCAGGGGTGAAGGTTCCGTCGGAATAGGTGGTATGAACATGCAGGTCAACGTATTTTCTGTGCATGAGCTGCACTTTCTCTTCGACTTCTCAGGTTGTCATCCCCAGATCTTCGGCTGCCTCCTCAATCATTGACTCATCTATAGTCTCCCTCTTCAGGAGAAATCCTTCCAGAAGAACATTGTCGCACAGGAAGTTTATCAGACGCGGCTTTCCCTTAGAGTAATGGTGGACCAGCTCAATAGCCTCATCACTGAATATGTTATTCTCGGCACCAGCAACGTTGACCCTGTATCTTATGTACTCCTTGGTCGACTCAACCGACAGGGGATGAAGATGGCACCTCATCCCTATTCTCTGAAACAGGGGTTCGTCGAGTCTCAGACGACCCTCCATCTCAGGCAGGCCAAATAGAATAAACGTGATGAGATGTCCTTCGGCATACTCGATATTCAGCAGGCCACGCAATTCCTCCATTATGTCTTTGGTCTGAAGCATGTTCGCCTCGTCAATCAACACAACAGCCTTCTTGTTCTGGTCACTTATCTCAACCAGTCTCTTGTAGAGTTGTGCAATTATATCTACTCTCCCGACCTCTCCGGGTTCCACCCCAAACTGCATAGCTATTTTTCTCAAAAGCCAGATGGGAGTGATTTCCGAGTGAATGATGATCAGCAGAGCCGTCTCGTAGTCCCTTTGCGATGAGAAGAGCCCAAGCATCCTTCTGGCTAGAGTCGTTTTTCCTGTACCTATGTCTCCGGTTAGAATGGCAAGACCTCTCATCGTTTCCGCAGCATAGCTGAGCTTTATGATAGCTTTGGAGTGCTGCGGGCTGTCGTAGTAAAACCTGTCGTCATGTGTGTCGGAGAAAGGCTGTTCATTTAGGCCATAAAACTGAGTATAGTCCATGCTCACCCACCTTCAAAAGGCTCTTACACGTAACTTATCTTACCCTTCTTCTTTGGTGCTTTCTTCTCGGGCCGCTTCTTCTTCCGCTTCGGTTTCGGCGGAGCGGGAGCCTCAGCTTCTGCGGCAGCAGCCTCTACCTCCACCGCAGGAGCCGGTTCGGCCTTTTCAGGCTGGACGCTCGCTACCCTTGCCTCAATATCCTCAAAATTCGGATCAAATCCCTTAACCTTCAAATATGCAGTAAGGGCATCCTTCTTCGCTCCCAACGCCTCATATGCCCTACCGATGTTATAGAAAAGACCGATCTGCTCCTCTGGGACCGACACCTTTGAGGAAAGCCCTGCCTTAAGATGGCCTACGGCTCCCTTGTAGTCTTTCTTCTCCAGGAAAACCCTTCCCAGCATTTCAAACGCCTTTGCGGCCATATCAGGGCTCTTTGATGTCTTTGTAAACTCCTCTACAGCTTCGTCAAGAAGACCCATCTCCTTGTATGTTATCCCAAGGTCATAATGGCTGGAGTAATCTCCAGCAGGTATGTTCTCCTCCACGCCACTCTTGAACTCCTGTAGAAGCTCCGCCATGGTGAGGAGTCCCGCTCTCTTTTTTGGCTCCTCCCCGACCTTGAACCTGGCCGGCCGTTCGGAGCTCACCTCTTTTATTATGTCATCAAAGTTCACATTACCGCCAGTCTGAACAGGTTCAGCCTCTACACGTAGTCTACCCTTCGTCCGCCCAGCGGCCGGAGCAGGCTTGGGTTTGGCCTCGGGCTTGGCCTCGACAGGCTCCTTGGCAGCAGGCTCTGCCACTTGCTCAACCGCGCCGGAAAGTTTGGCCTGTGCCACATCGTTCTGGGGGTCAAGCTTGAGCACCTTCTTGAAGATTGAAATCGCCTCTTTGGCTGCCCCCCTTGTCTCCAGGCAGTTGCCAAGACCAATATAGGCTTTTACCAGTTCTCCTGTATCGCCTTTCTTCTGCGCTGACTGCGCGATCCTCTGGCGGGGTCTCAGTTCCAGAGGTCTCATTTCAGCTATCCTTTCATAGATCTCAGATGCCTCATCATACGATTTGTCTCCAAAATAGGAGTCAGCGGCATTGTAAAAGTATTCCAAAGCTTCTTCTTCGTTCCCTACGGAGAGGCACAAGTCAGCCAGCTCCACATAGCTAGCATAGTCTGTCGGAGAGCTCTTGAACATCGGTTCATATTTATCTTTCTTCAAC
The DNA here is from genome assembly GCA_004376575.1 of candidate division TA06 bacterium. NCBI lineage: Bacteria > candidate division TA06 bacterium. The sequence goes on from SOJN01000012.1 coordinate 9,577, forward strand.
CCTAGCACCGCTTCTGCTTCCTCCACAGTCAGATCAGCAATATCTGTCTCTGCTTTTTCCAGTTCTAGTAATTCGGCCTCCGGTTTCTCTGCCTCAGCAGTGACCGCATCCGACGGCTCTGTCTCAACAGCAACCGGACCCGTCTTCTCTACCTCCAGCGCTACTGCTTCCGATGCCTCTGGCTCACCGGTGACAAGCTCTGGACCCATACTCGCTGGAGCCTCAGTCCTTTCTATCTCAAGGTCACTGGTGGTCTGTTCGAACGTTATCTCAGAACTCGGCGCAGCCTCCTCGGGAGCAGTTGCTGCGATTGGCTCCTCCACAGCTGGAGCCTCGACCTCTGTAGGCGCAGGTTGAGGCGGTGGCTCTGCTCCCGGCTCCCTTAATCCGGGAGGCAACTCCTGAACACCTGAAAAGGTAGTACGAGTCTGCTTTCCTTCTTCCGTTATCGGCCCAGCCTTCACCACCTTCTCAGGCTCTATGGAACCACCCAGTGCCTTTATCCTCGCCTCAACACCTTCCGCATCTTCAGTCTTGTCCTGCTCTCTGAAGAGCTTGGCCACTTCCCTCAGCTCTGATACGGCATCGCCACTTCTGTTTCGGGCAAGATACATATCGACAAGAAACAGTCTGACGTCTAGCTTCTTGGGCATGATCTCTTTTATCTTCTGGTAGGTGCGGAAGACCCTTTCCATCTCACCCTTTGCCTTCATACGGTCGCTAAACTCGTTGTACTTGGCTACTGCCTCGCCCAAAAGCCCTTGCTTTGAATAGAGGTCGCCCATCTCCTCATATACAGTTGCCCGATCTGAGTCTGCCCTCAGTACCTTCTTGCAGACTGCAACTGCATTTGTAAAGAATGCCTCTTCTGTGTAAATCTCTATGGCCCTCTCGAATTCCATGATGGCCTGTTCCCTGTCACCCATCTTGAGGTATATGTCTCCCATGAGGTTGTGCACGCTTGCATCGCTGTCGTTCTCTGCGAGAAGCTTGTTGTACTCCTGCAGCGCGAGCTCGTACTCTCCCCTCGCTGAGTGCTCAGCTGCTAACTGTTTTACTGCAGCCTGACTTGCCAAGAGACAAAACCTCCTCTATTCTTTTACATCTTCGATCTAACCAAATCCAGAATCGCCTTCGAATTCGATTCTACGAGTTCGCAGATACTATCCGCCTCAGCCTTAGCCCTGTTTCTGAAAGCCTCATCCTCAATGCCGGGAAGGTTTATGAGCACATTCAGCATGGCGCCATTTACAGCAGTCTCAAGCTGAAGTGCCGCGACCCCGGCATCAGAAATGGAATTTTTGTTACCTTTGAGAGCAACCTTGGAACATATATCCGTACCCTCCAGACATCTCCTCATTACCTTCAGAGGAGTCTCAGTGGCAAGTTTTGTTGCAGTCTCAATCTTTTCCTTGCGCACCTGCTTCTCCTCCTCTGTCTCCTTGGGCATCTTGAATGCCTCCATAACCGAATCGAAAGATCTTGCATCCTCTTCAATGAGGGTCTCCATTTCCTTGCGGAGATTCTCTGCACTGGAAAGCACCTCTTTCATCTCTTCTTCAACATCAGCGTACTTCTTCCTTCCAATGGTCAGGTTAGCTGCCATGGCCACCAGAGATGCTCCAATTGACCCCGAGAGGGCAGACACCGACCCTCCACCCGGTGTTGGAGCCTTTGATGCAAGCACATCCAGAAAATCACTCAGTGTTTGCCCGCTAAACATCACTCCTCCCTTCTCCAGAGCCTGAAGGGCTCTTCATGTCTATCCGCTTTTTCAGATCCGGTATTCAATTATCTTCTCCTGCGGTTTGAATGGAGCAAGCTGAGACAGGCCCAGCCCCTCAATGGCGGCCTGCACAAGCTTCTCCTCCGACGCCTCTGTGCTTTCCCCAGCCTTGCCCAGAAAGTACTTACCAGCCAGGATCATCGGGGTCAAAGGAGTCATACCAACAATCTCGCTGCCAGTAGCTTTGACGTTGAGGCTCTCCGCCTCCTTTGAAACCTCCTCAAATGCGACATGTGGAGGCGTGATTTCATAGTTAACCAGGTTGATTGAGACCTGAGTTATGCCGTGCTCTTCGAGTGGAACTCCCATGGCCTTGACTGCTTTCAGAGACCCGGGTATCCGCTTAGTCTTCCCTTTTTCGTCCTTAACAACCTTTCCCTGTTCATCTCTGACTGGTCCACCACTCTGCCTTATTCTCATCGCTATCTGATTTGCTATCCCTACGTCGTCTGTCGCCAGGTTCACGTTGTATGCGATCAGGAAAACTCGAGCCCCTGTAGCCGTGGCCCCAGTAGTCGCATTGAATGAGGCAGGTCCGAAGTCAGGCTTCCAGGCAGGGTCCTTCAGCTTTTCGGCAAGTGCCTCGTATTCTCCCTTTCTGACAGCAGCAAGGTTCTTCCTCTCAGGTCTGGATGCGGCATATTCGTAGAGGTACACGGGTATGCGCAGTTTCTCGCCTACCTCCATGCCGTATTTTTTCGCAATCTCAACACAGTCATCCATTGAAACGCCCCTCACCGGGATAAACGGCACAACGTCGGTCGCACCCATCCTTGGATGCTCACCCTTGTGCGCAGTCATATCTATGAGATTGGCAGCCTTCGCTGTTGCCGCGAACGCTGCCTCCCATACTGAGGTGGTGTCGCCGACAAACGTCACTACCACCCGGTTGTAGTCACCGTTTGGGTCGACATCCAGAAGCTTCGCACCTTCTGTCTTCTCAATCTCATCTGTAATCGCTTTGATCACGGCCATATCTCTGCCTTCACTGAAATTCGGTACGCATTCGACTATCTTGTCCATCTCACCTCCAGCTTTTTAGTGCCTGTATCCAACAGAGTGTGCCTTTACGAAGTTCTCCGGAAGAGCGATTGTGATACGTCTGTAGGACTCAAGTCCAAGAAGATGCTCATCCTTCGTAATGAGAAAATCGGCCCCTCCTGCCACCGCACAGTCGAGGAACATGTCGTCGGTGGGATCCTCCCTGATAACGTCTACCCTCTTTGCTGACCCCACAGTTGAGACCCATGGACTCTCTGAAAAGAGACTGACAAACTCTTCCTTCTCCCTTGCCGTTGCCCCCATTTTGGACGCAATTGCCGCATACTCGCGCAAGAGGGGTTGAGAAACGCAGAGAATGATCTCTCCAGACTTCCACAGTCCAATGATAGCTCTGGCCGGTCCATCCCAGAAACTCTCAGCGAGAGTGCCCGTGTCAAGGACGAGCTTTACCACGTGCTACCCCCCTCAGACCTTATCTCAGAAAGAAGGTCAGGGACCGACTCCCTGGTCAGTCCTGACCTTTCTGCCTTGGATCTTATCTTTTCCCAGATGCGGTCTACCCTTACCGAGAGTTCTCCCGTGTTGTTTTTCTGGCCAACTATCCACCTGTCTATGTCGTCCCTGTCAAACCGCCACCTGTTCCCCACCTTGAAGCCGGGCAATTCACCTGTCTGGGCCTTTCTGCTCACAGTCTGAGGGTCAAGGCTCAGGTATTCGGCAACATCCCCTACAGTCATAATACGTCCAGGCAGCATCTCCTCCTTTAAGGAATGAAGAGATTCCAAGTGTCTAACAAAAAATAACAAATCCAGGAGGATTTGTCAAGCGTTTTCTTGTATTTTTTTGTGTTTTGTTGTATTTTCTTCTACACGACCAATTTCCCGTTCTTCACCACCATCGCCACTGGATTGCTTCCAAACCAATACGGCACTTGAAGATAGCTCTCCAACCGCAATATCAGCACGTCAGCTTTCTTCCCCGGCTCAAGACTGCCCACTTCTTCTCCAAGACCAACAGCCCAGGCCCCGTTCACAGTTGACGCAGTTATCGCCTCGGCCGGAGTGAACCCGTAGAGAAGGCACGCCAGGCCAACCACTAAGGGCATATGGCTTATTGGTGAACTCCCGGGATTGAAGTCGGATGCGATTGCAACCGTAACCCCTGTGTCCACCATCTTTCTTGCTGGAGCCGCTGCCTTTCTCAGGAAAAACGAAGTACCAGGGAGAAGGACTGCCACAGTTCCGGCCTCCTTCATCGCATTCATCCCCTCCCGGGACGCAAACACAAGATGGTCTGCGCTGACAGCACCCAGGTCCGCGGCAAGCTCAGCACCACCCGAAGGCTTCAGCTCGTCTCCGTGCAGTTTGAGAAGAAGACCATTCTTTGAAGCTGCCTCGAGTATCCTGCGGGACTCTTCAACAGTGAAAAAACCTTGCTCGCAAAAGACATCACAGAACCTGGCGAGCTTCTTTCTCGCCACGTCCGGGATAGCCTCTATCACCTGAACAACATAGGATTCCCTGTCATCTGAGAACTCCTCCGGCAAGTCGTGCGCACCTAGATATGTCGGAATCAGGTCAACTGGATGCCTGGCGTTGAGATCCCTGATTGCCTCCAGCATCTTCGTCTCAGTTTCATTATTCAAGCCGTAGCCCGATTTGACTTCTGCAGTGGTGGTACCCCATCTAAGCATCTCATCCAGTCTCGGCTCAGCGAGATCTATCAGTTCATCTTTCGATGCCTGGCGAGTCTTCTTCACAGTTGATTTGATCCCGCCCCCCTTCTGTGCAATCTCCATGTAACTCGTCCCCTTCAGCCTCAGTTCGAACTCCTCCTCCCGGGAGCCTGCAAACACAAGGTGTGTATGCGAATCGACAAAACCGGGCATAACCACCCTTCCGCTCGCGTCTATCTCCCTTTCAGACTCAAACCGGCACTCCTCTGTTTTCCCCGCGAAGACTATCCTCCCATCCTTTACGGCTACGGCACCGCCCTCAACTATTCCCAAATGAGACATGGCTTCGCCAGTCCTGGGTCCTTCTGGACCAGCGAGAGTGAGTAGCTGTCTTGCGTTCCTGATAAGGAGATCTGCCTTGCCTGAGTCTTTCACATCGCCTCGAGTCTTGTCTTGACTACCATTCACCACTGTCGCCCTTCCAACTCATCGGTATTTTTACCCCTTTCTCCTTAGCGGTTTTTCTGGCGAGGTCGTAACCCGCGTCGGCATGCCTCGCAACACCTATGCCTGGATCGTTCGTCAGGACCCTTTCAAGCCGTACTGCCATCTCATCGGTGCCGTCAGCCACGATCACCTGGCCTGCATGAATCGAGTAACCTATTCCCACCCCTCCTCCATGGTGGACTGAAACCCAGGACGCTCCTGAGACCGCATTCAAAAGGCCATTCAGAATGGGCCAGTCTGCAATCGCATCTGACCCGTCCTTCATCCCTTCGGTTTCACGATGGGGCGATGCCACAGAGCCGGAGTCTAGATGGTCTCTCCCGATCACAATTGGCGCCTTCAACTCTCCCCTGGCCACCATGTCATTTATCAACTTCCCGAACCTGTCTCTCTCTCCATATCCAAGCCAGCAGATCCTTGCAGGAAGACCCTGGAAAGGGACCTTTTCCCTGGCCAGCCTTATCCATCTTGAGAGGCCTTCATCTTCAGGAAATAGCTTCAGAACCGCCTCATCGGTCTTATAGATGTCCTCTTCGTCACCCGACAGGGCAGCCCATCTGAAAGGCCCCTTACCTCTGCAGAACATGGGCCTTATGAATTCAGGAACAAAGCCAGGCATGTCGAATGCGTTCTTCACGCCAGCCTTCTTTGCCTGACCCCTTATGTTATTCCCGTAGTCGAATGCGACCGCACCCCTCCTTTTCATCTCAAGCATTGCATCCATCTGCTTGGCCATCCATTCGTATGAACGTCTTATGTACTCCTTTGGGGCTTTCCTTCTCAGCTCGAGTGCTTCCTCAAAAGGGATTCCGCCTGGTACGTACCCGTTCAGTTCATCGTGCGCTGAAGTCTGGTCCGTCAAGACATCCGGGTTTACCCCCCGCCTCACCAGTTCAGGGTGAGTCTCGGATGCATTGCCCACCAGTCCCACAGAAAGCGGTTGCTCTTTTTTCACCGCATCCTCAACCATTTTCAATGCCTCATCCAGGTTCTCCACCATCACGTCGCAGAAACCCTGTTCTATTCTCCTTTGTATTCTCCTCTTGTCCACTTCGACATCGAGTACGACCCCTTCGTTCATGGTAACGGCGAGGGGTTGGGCTCCGCTCATCCCACCCATTCCAGCAGTGAGAAGCCACTTGCCTTTCAATGAGCCCCCAAAGTGCTGCCTTGCGCATTCTCCAAGAGTCTCGTAGGTTCCCTGAAGAATCCCCTGCGTGCCAATGTATATCCAGGATCCGGCGGTCATCTGACCGTACATTATCAGCCCCTTTGCTTCCATCTCCCTGAAGTAGTCACCAGTGGCCCAGGCCGGCACAATCATGGAGTTGGCGATCAGAACCCTGGGTGCAAAGTTGTGGGTCTTGAATGTCCCGACGGGCTTCCCTGACTGGACGAGCAGAGTCTCGTCATTCTCCAGCTCCTTGAGAGACTGGACTATGGCCCGATAACATTCCCAGTTTCTGGCCGCCTTGCCCGTCCCGCCGTATACGATCAGATCCTCAGGTTTCTCCGCAACCTGTGGGTCAAGATTGTTCATGAGCATTCTCATCGCAGCTTCCTGGTGCCATCCTTTGCAGGAGATTGTGTTCCCTGTGGGCGCTTTTACTGGCTCGTACTTCATTTCAAGAAGCCTCCTCTTCTTTTTTCTCATCCTCTTCCCTCCAGAATTCGTCTATTTTCTCTATCACTTCATGTTCTGTTGAACAGAATTGCACGTCAACCGGTACCGAATCGAGAAAAAGCTCACCGTATGATGCTGATCCTATTCTCGAGTCTGCGATTATCACGACACCTCTGTCGCTCTTGTTCCTTATGAGCCTGCCAAAACCCTGTCTGAACCTCACCACCGCCCGGGGAACCATGTAGGAAGAAAACGGATCAAGAGACTGCTGCTGCAGGGCCTCGGCCCTCGCCTCTGTAATTGGCTCGTTTGGAACAGGGAAAGGGAGTTTTCCTATGACCACCATCTCCAGGGATTCCCCTGGAACATCCACCCCTTCCCAGAAGCTGTCCGTTCCAAACACCACCGAACTCCTGTCTGCTTTGAACTCCTCCAGCATCCTGGTCCTCGATCCGGATTCACCCTGCACAAGAACAGTTATTCCATTGTCTACAAGTTTCCCAGAAACTCTGGAGGAGAGCTCGTTCAACATCGCATATGAAGTTACTAGCACGAGTGTCCCTCGCCTCGTCCTGAGTATCACCTTTTCAAGAAGTCTCGCGGCCACATCCTTGAATTCTGGGCTCTGCGGCGATGGAAAATACCTGGGAAGAATGGCAAGTACCTGTTCGGAGAAATCGAAGGGCGAGCCCAGAAGAAGAGTCCTCACCCTTTCCCCCGGGCACTTCGTCAATCCACTCCTTTCAAGGAAGAAGTCGAACCAGGTGGCAACTGTCAAAGCGGCAGAAGTGAATATCAGTGAGTCCACATTTTCATAAAGCATATCACAAAGAGCCTGCCCCACGTCAATCGGCGCGGACCTCATCTCGCATATCCGATTCGAATCCCTCCCAATCATCTCAGTCCAGTAACAGTGATTCTCATCCCGAGCGGCGACAAGGAATTCGATGTCGTCTGAAGTTTCAAGGAGATCCACCTCACGCGCTGCAAGTGACTCTAAAATATCATCAAACTTTCCGGCACCCTCTCCTTCCGCGGCCCTGATCCACGCGGCAAGACCAGAAAGACCATCCTTCAGTTGCTTCAGCCTTGAGGCGAGCTCCATACCATCTGGCATGACCGCGGCGATTCTGTCCTCGCCCTTTCCATATCTTCTCCTTCCGAAGTCTGAAGCCTTTGATGTCATTCGGCCCAAATCGTCGAAGAACCGACGCGCAAACTGCCTCGCTTCAGAAGTCACCCTTTTCAACCCCTCAACACTCTTTGTCAGAGCTTTCTTTTTGGTCCCAAGCCGCCTCTCTATTCGGCCCAGAAGACCCCCTGCGTAACCACGGTCAGGGGATATGATATCCAGCATGCCCCCTATGCTCGCGTAACTCGCTTTTCTTCCCATGTGCTCAGTTGCAGCCTTCTCCAGATTGTGAGCCTCATCGATGATCAGTCTGTTGTAGCTCCCTATGGCCCTGCTCTTGGCCATAAGATCAGAAAGAAGAAGAGAGTGGTTCACAACGACAATGTGCGAATCGGCAGCCGCATCCCTCACCCTGTTCAAGAAGCACTGGGAATGGAAGGGACACTTCTTCTTGAGACAGTAATTCCACTCACAGCAAATCGCATTGAGGGTACCCCAGTAATCCCTGGCTCTGAATCCAGTACACTCAGAGAACTCGCCGGTTTCAGTCTCTTCTAGCCAGGCGAAGATGGGCAGGACTCCGATTCTCTCCTCACAAGCGAGATTAGCCTCTGGCTCAGAGATCAAAGACTGCCACTTCGTCTTGCATAGATAATTACCCCTCCCTTTCAGGAGTGCCGCTTTGAAATCGAAGAAAAGAGACTCTGATAGAGACGGTATGTCCTTGTTGAACAATTGGTCCTGGAGGTTCTTGGTGTTTGTGGAGACGATCACCCGCTCACCGTTCTTCACGGACCACAGTATCGCAGGCAGAAGATAGGCGAGTGACTTGCCCGTGCCTGTACCAGCCTCCACAACAAGGAATCCATCCTCATCAAAACTTCTGGCACAGGCTTTGGCCATACTCACCTGTTCAGGCCTGTGTTCAAATCCCGGGAGCGTGCTCGCCAGCTTCCCTTTCTCCCTGAAATAGAGAGAAACAACCTCCTCCCCCAGATATTTCTTTTCTTCCTCTTCCTTCGATTCAGCCTTTCCCTTTCCAAAGATATTTCTGTGTCTATTCTCGTAGTCTGGTGAGAACTGAACGCCATCCACAGAAAGGAGAGCGGACTTCAAAGCAAGTTTTTCAGCTTGAAGAAATAAGTCCTTCTCGCTCCATGTACAGTCCTGTACCATCCTGTTGATACTGTTGAGAACAGCCGGTCCCATTCCCTTCATCCTCTCGCAGAGACAAAGAAACAATTTCGCAACTGAGGAGGCGTCTTCACCGGCTCTGTGTGAGACGTCTGAATAGAGGCCGAACCCCTTCAACAGCGTCTCCAGCCTGTGATTCCTGGCTCTGGGGATGACAATTCTTGAGATGGCCAGCGTGTCGTAGATAGGGCCTTTGACCTCATAACCACTGGCCTTGAGGAATCGGATGTCAAATTGGGCGTTGTGGGCAATGACCGGCAGATCGCCAGCAAAATCCTTTAGGCGTGGAAGTACGTCGCTCAGCGGAGGACTCCCCACCAGGTCTTTCTCGGTGATCCCTGTCAACTGCCTTACCCTGTAGGGAATCTCCTTGTCAGTCGAAACTAACTGCTCAAAAGTCTCAACAACCTCGCCCAACTCGACCTTCGCTGCGCCCACCTCTATGATGTCGTCTTTGGCATAGTCAAGGCCGGTCGTTTCGAGGTCTAAGGCCACGAAACGGTCCAGAATGAAATCTCGTTCAGCCATCTATTTCTTTCTGAGAGTGCTGCGAAGGTTCTTGAGGGAGCAGAACTCGCCGCACATGGAGCAGACATCATCGATACTGCTGGGAGTTGAAGCCTTCAGGGCTTTGGCCCTCTGTGGATCTATGGCCAGACCGAACATTCCAGGCCAGTCAAGACTCTTCCTCTTCCTGGACATCTCCAGGTCCCACTCCTTGGCCCCAACTACGCCTTTTGCGATGTCTCCTGCGTGAGCGGCAATTCTTGAGGTGATGACCCCTTCCTTCACATCTTCAATGTCTGGAAGCCTTAGGTGCTCAGAGGGCGTTACATAGCACAGAAAATCCGCACCGGCAGCCGCGGCAAGGGCTCCACCTATGGCTCCTGTGATGTGGTCGTAGCCAGGGCACACATCTGTCACAATGGGGCCAAGAACATAAAATGGGGCACCATTGCATATCCTCTTTTCCATGAGAACATTCGCCTCCACCTGGTCAATGGGGATATGCCCCGGACCTTCGACCATCACCTGAACTCCAGCATCTCTTGCTCTGACAACCAGCTCACCCAGAGTCACCAGCTCATCCATCTGCGCCTTATCCGATGCATCTGCAATACATCCGGGCCGCATCCCATCACCCAGACTGAGCGTAACATCGTTCTCTTTCGCCATGTCCAGGATTTCATCGTACCTCTCATAGAGCGGATTCTCTCTGCGGTTGTGGCACATCCACTCAAAAATGAAGGTGCCTCCCCTGCTCACCACATCAGTCACCCTCTTTTCTCTGGAGAGTATGTCCACAGACTTGAGGGTGACACCACAGTGGATTGTGACAAAATCAACTCCGTCTTCGACGTGGGTCCTGACCGCCTGAATCATCTCATCTCCGGTAACCTCAACCAGGGGCCGGCCGCTCTTGATGCATTCAATCCAGGCCTGATATATGGGAACCGTGCCCACAGGAACAGGAGATTCATCCAGGATTGCTTTTCGGATCTCATCTATGTCGCCGCCAGTCGAAAGGTCCATGACGGTATCTGCGCCAGCCTCAACCGCCGCCTCTACCTTCCTCAGCTCAAGCTGGACATCGGCCCTGTCCTGGGAAGTCCCCAGATTTGCGTTCACCTTTGTCCTGAGGCCTTTGCCAATGGCAACAGGCTTTATTCTTCTTCTCCTGGTGTTCTTGGGCAGAACGATTTCACCAGAGGCTAGACCGCTTTCTATCAGCTTGGGGTCTACTCCTTCAGCTTCTGAAGCCATCAAAGTGAGGGCATGCTTTTCGTCTGTCTGTGCCATGCTATGTGTCCTTTTGCGCTCCACTCCCAACCATTTAATATAGCCCATTCCTCCCCCCAAGTCAATGCCCATCCTCGCTATACCCTTACACGCGAAATTCCACCCAACACCCTCACACCCCTTCGAAATTCCACTCCACCCTCTTCCCCACCTTCGAAATTCCTCCCGACCCCCCCACCCACCTTCGAAAATAGAAAATCGAAAATCGGTACCGCATGGGGACAGGCACCGGGTTGTTGCGTTATGGACAGTGTGTGAGCTGACACCCTGTAGGGGCAGGGTCTCCCTGCCCTTCGGGAAAGGGCGCGGAAACCGCGCCCCTACAACTCATCCCGGCAATCTTCGATCTTAGATCTGCGATCTTAGATGTAGAGGCGCCTGTCCCCGTGACTCGGGTTTTTATTTACCCATAGTCTCTATTTTGGCTTCTAACGCTTCAATGCGCTCTTGCTGTTCCTGGACCACTTTGGTCAGGACCGCCACAATATCCATAGGCGACACGCCTTTTCTGTCTTTAGTCGCTACAAGATCGGGGACATCCTCAGCTATGAAGCCCACGAATGTTTCATCTTTGTCAGATTTGTAATTGTATCTAACAGGAGTCAATCTACTCACTGCTTCTATGGCTTCTTCTGAAGTAAGCTCAACAATCTGTTCCTTGTATTCCCTGCTCGATCCGTCTACCCAAGTGAAGCCATTACAGTAAGCGCCATTTGTGCCCACATCCAATAAATGTGTTGGTGCCGTGTTTCCAATGCCAACTCTGACCGGGCCGGGCGAGTGGTAGAATATGACCGCATTAGCAGTTGAAGTCGTGAAGTTCCGTCCAAATCCGAACGTGTAGTCAGCGGTTACCCTGACCTGTCGGCCTGCGGCAAATGAGTGCCATCCGGTGACTGTATCAGCCTCTCCACCAGCCACAGTCGCATAGTACCCGCTGGCGATGTTGTTCCATCCCCCGCCCACAGTCGCACCAAAACCGCTGGCAGTGTTGTTCAATCCTCCGCACACCGTCGTATAGAGGTCGCTAGCAGTGTTATCCTGTCCTCCGCCGATGGTCGTACAGAGCTGGCTGGCAGTGTTGTCCCGTCCTCCGCCCACGCTCGCCCCGGTGCCGCCAGCATTGTTGCTATCTCCTCCGGCCACGGTCGCGTAGTCGCCACTGGCTGTGTCCGCATATCCGCCTCCCACGGTCGCATATTGGCCGCCGGCCGTGTTTTGCTCTCCACCGCCCACAGTCGCGAGATTGCCGGCAGCGGCATTATCCCATCCTCCACCAATCGCAGCCCAGTCACCGTTGACCACATTCATGCCTCCACCACCAATGGCGGCGCCGTTACCGCTCGCTGTATTGTCTCGGCCACCACCAACGACGGCGTACTGGCCAGTCGCGCTGCTCTTTTCTCCACCGCTCACAGTACCATGATAACCGCCCGCGGTATTGCCACTTCCGCCACCAACAGCCGCATAGTCGTAGCTGGCGGTGTTGCCATATCCGCCGCTCACGGTGCAGAATGCACGATTTTGCCCTGAAGTACCAGTAGTGCAAGCGATACCAAGGTTTACGTGTGTAGTATCATAGACACCGTAAAGGACATTAAAACTGCGCATTGCAAGGCCGTAGCTGGAACTTGGATGAAGCACACTGCCAGTTATGGTCCAGTCATTGTCGCCGGCAGCAGCCTGCCAGGCCCCCTGACCAGAAGCATCTGAAGTCAGAACATAACCAGTTGCCGCACCTGCAGGCAAACTGAAACCCGTCATCTGAACAGTACCATCAACATCCAACCTCTCTGTAGGGCTCACCGTTCCTATGCCGACGCTGATTGGATCGACCGAGTTATGAAATATGACTGCGTTAGGCGTTGAAGTTGTGAAATCCCGTCCAAATGCGAACGTGTAGTCTGCGGCTCCAGCGACCCTGACCAAGTTGCCTGCGGCAAAAGAGTAGTCTCCGGCTACTGTATCGGCATATCCTCCGCCTACGGTGGCCCAGCTGCCGCTAGCAGCGTTGTATCCTCCCCCAGCTACCGTGGCACCGTAGCTGCTAGCGCTGCTGTAACCTCCACCGCTCACGGTGGCACCGGGTGAGCCGGCGGTGTTGAAAGCTCCACCAGCCACGGTGGCACCCGAGCCGTTGGCGGTGTTGGAACCTCCGCCACCTACGGTCGCAGCCGTGTCTGTGGCCGTGTTGAAAGCTCCACCAGCTACCGTAGCACCCGAGCCGCTGGCGGTATTACCAAATCCGCCACCCACAGACGAATAAACCGCAACCGCTGCATTGTCCGAGCCGCCGGCCACGACGGCGGCAGTGTCTTCAGGCTGATCACCGGCAATGTTATGACGGCCTGACAGGACTGCACCATAAACAGCCCTTGTTGTATCAGCATATCCCCCACCCACCGTCGCATGGCTGCCACTGGCAGTGTTGTTTTGTCCTCCGGCAATTGTCGCAAACAAAGCACTGGCGACATTGCTTTCTCCCCCGCCCACGGTCCCCCTATTGCCGCTGGCAGTGTTGTTTTGTCCTCCCCCAACGGTCGCATACCAATCACTGGCGACATTGCCTGCTCCGCCACCCACGGTCGCATACCAGTCGCCCGCACTGTTGCTCAGTCCGCCGCTGACTGTGCAGTATTTGTAATTCTGACCCGACATGCCCGTAGTGCAAGCAATCCCAAGGTTCACATGTGTGCTATCATTGGTGCCATAGAGCACATTAGAACTCCGCATCGCAAGCCCATAGTCTGCACTTGGATGAAGCACACTGCCAGTTATGGTCCAGTCATTGTCAGAACCAACAGGAGCCGCGAAAGCATAATCCGCAGTATCCGCATAAGGGGCTTTGAACGCAGCCTCAGCATCGCCTCTTACTATAGTCCCATCAAGGATCATACCGCTCGTAATCGCATCTGTCTGCCCCTCGTTCACATATTGTATATCCCCGGCCGAAAGCGGGAAGAGATCGCTCGCCCCAGGCGTCGCGCTCGCATCAAACCCGTCCACCATACCAGCATCATCAGCACTGTCTGCCTTGACAGCACGATAGGCATAGCCGACACTCGTAATCTCTGTCCTGGGAGAAAGAGTCTGGGCTACTATTGTCAGCTCGAGCCATCGCGATTGTCCGGCCCCGAAGACATCCGATGGTATGGGTGTCGTAGAACCCAGGACTACATTGAAAAGACCTTCCTCAACAACTACATTCCCATTCTCATTCCACAGCTCGCTTCCAGCGCCTGGATCATCCCAGATTCCAAAGGTCATGCTCAGAGTGTCATTTATGGGATTGCCCGCATCATCTGTAAGGTATCCCTGATAGTTTATGTGCCAGGGAACGACCAGCATCCGTGCGGGCTTCATAACATGCGACTCCGTTCTCTTCACCTCGACTTTACCCAACCTGGCCCCATCAATCGCCTTTCTCTGTTGTGCCACAGCAACAGCGCATACAGCAAAGGCTGCCAGAACTATTACGATCAATATCCTCTTTGACATTGTTCCTCCTCATAGCGCATGATGTGAATACCCGGTCATCTCAGGATGACCATCTTCCTGGTACGGATGAAGCCTCCTGCTCTTATCCGATAGAAGTAAACACCACTGGGCAGTTGATCCCCGGAAACCCCTCGCAGGTCCCAATTGATCTTGTAGTATCCCGGCTCCTGATTCTCGTGAACAAGGGTCCTGATCTGCTGTCCAGCACTGTTGAAGACTCTTATGTCAACCCTGGACTCCTGGGGTAGGCCGTATTTTATGGTAGTTGTATGAGTGACTGGGTTCGGGTAATTCTGAGATAGACTGAAGACTATGGGAATAGACCTGGAAAAGAGCAAATCCTCTTCGATTCCCGGACCAACAGGATAGGGATGCCAGAACCCGATGTAGGCAATGTAGTTGGCACTTGATATCTTGCCGATTGTCGGCTGTCCGAAGCTCCCCCTGAGCACGTAGCCGGCTGAAGACATCTTGGTCCCGCCATCGTCAATTACATCGTTCTTCAGCACATAGGTCTGAGCGAAAGAGACGCTCACACAGAGCGACAAAAGCAAAACTACGAAGACGAATTTCATGATGATTCACCTCCTTTCATATGACCTTAATAGCACACAAAAGAGTCCGCTCCGATATAGATAATGGAGCGGATCTTATTCCGTTCCGGAACCTCTGCTTGAGGTTCAATTTCTTGGATAGGAATTCTACGCATCCCGGATTGGCCCCAAATCTATTGACAGCGTACTACCGTTCGCTGTCATCTATCATAGCAGGATGATTCTAGGAAGACAAGGCCGAATTAAGCGTTCGGAATTCAGAATGAAGAGTGCAAAACGGGAAAGTCAAAGTGAAGAACTACAGGAGATTGCTTCTGCTCGCTTCGCGAGCATCGCAATGACATGTTTTTCTCTCGGGAGAGAGTGGTGCGTGCTTCCGGAATTTGATGTGGTGCTTCGCGTTACTCAGTGCACCATCATAGGTCTCAGATCATCAATCTTGAATGGTAAGACCGCCCCCTACACTCCGCCCGGGCACAGGGTTCTGACCGCACCTGCCTTTAGTAGGGGCGTATTGCAATACGCCCCTACAGAAATCTGTGGCCCGTGGCCAAAAGTTTATAAGTTTATGCCTGTCCCCACGAGTCACGAGTCGAATTTCGGAGGGGTTGCGGGGCGTTGGGTGGAATTTCGCAATTTCTGCGGCTCGGGAAAGGGCGGAAGGGAATTTCGTTATTTGCAGCCTTGGGTTGGGCTATTTTCATTTTCGATTTTCGAAGGTCGGGCTGGGGGGTGGATGGGAAGTTCGAAGGTTCGGCGAGTGGGGGTCGATATTCTATTTTCGAAGGTGAGTGCGGGGTCGGGTGGAATTTCGCAATTTCGAAGGTCGGGCTGGGAGTGAACGGGAATTTCGAATGTGGGTGGAAGGGCTGTGAGGAATTTCGGGTGTGTCGGGGATGATGAGAGGGGAATTTCGTAATCTTCCGTCTTGGGATGGGTTTAGGTGTGATTTCTCAATTTCCGGGCTGAGGGAAGGACTGGGCGGAATTTCCCATTTTCCAATTTCTGGAGTCGGGGAAGGCAGGGTTAGGCTCTAAAGATTGCCTGCGCTCTCGCAATCTGTTCTCTGGAAAGCTTCCTGAGGCCTCCCATTTGCCTGGCGATTGATGCTACCTGGGCGACAAACTCTAATCTCTCCGCAGTCAGAAACGCATCCTTCATCGATTTTCCCACCACCAGCGCCCCATGATTTCTCAAGAGTATCGCATCGTGATTCTCCACCAGGCTGGATACTGCATGAGCCAGCTCTTCAGTCTGCGGTGGGGCATACCACGTCTTGGGGATTGATCCTCCAAAGATTGCAAGCTCAGAAAGTATTGGCTCCAATTCGTCACCGATGGCCGAGAAAGCAGTAGCATAGGGAGAATGGGTGTGGATAACCGCATTAACATCTTTCCTGCGCTTGTACGCCTCCACATGTATCCTGAATTCTAACGACGGCAGCGCCTTGCCTTGAAGTATGTTTCCCAGGAAATCTATCTTTGATATTTCACCTTCATCGATTGTACCGAAGCAGCAAGAATCAGAAGTTATCAGAATCTGTCCTCCCGCCACCTTCGCAGAGAGATTGCCATCTGACGAGACTGCTAGCTTTCGGTCGTAGAGCAGCCTGCAGTACCTGACCATTTCCTGTTTGATCTTATCTTGCATAAGACACCTCACTAGACCAACTCAAATAGTGAAGACTACGACGATCCGGACAAAACGTGCCTTGTACAGGGACACCAGACCAGGAATTTGAATCCTCTTCAGATGGGAAACCTAAGTGGTGGGGAAATCGCCCAACCTCGGCCCCTATCATTCCCTCGGGCTTGGGGACTTACAGCCTTATGTGTGTGGTGCCCTCAGCGTGACGGCACTACAACACTACCACAGGTCCTGATTCGTTTCAAATATTTTTTTCAAGAATTTGTGCGGAGATCCAACCCGTCGGATCAGCAGATTTTCTCCAGGCCATTCATGTACGGCCGGAGAACCTCAGGAACCACCACGGTGCCGTCTTTCTCCTGATAGTTCTCGATTATTGCGGCGAATGTCCTGGGGGTAGCCAATCCAGACCCATTCAGCGTGTGCACATACTCTGAGGGAGCACCTTTTTCTCTTCTAAACTTTATCTGCGCCCTCCTTGCCTGGAAGTCTGTACAGTTGGAGACCGAGGAAACTTCCAGCCATTTTCCAACACCGGGCGCCCACGCTTCGATATCATAGGTCTTGGCTGAGGCAAACGAAATCTCGCCTGTTGAAAGGGAATAAACCCTGTATGGTATTTCTAAGAGTTGGAGAACCTTTTCTGCGTGATTGAGTATTATCTCCAGCTCTTCATAAGATTTTTCAGGTTCAATGATGGAAATGAGTTCGACCTTATTGAACTGGTGAACTCTCAAAAGCCCTCTCGTCTCTTTGCCGTAGGATCCCGCCTCTCTTCTGAAGCACGCGGTGTACCCCACGTATCTGATGGGCAGGTCCTCTGTTTTCAATATCTCATTTCTGTGCAGATTGATCAGAGGTGTCTCTGCAGTCGGATCGAGAAAGAGATCGTCAACCTCACACCTGTACATGTCCTCCTCATACCTGAGCTGCGCAGTACTGAACATCGAATCCCGATTTACAAGATAGGGAGGGAACATCTCCTTGTATCCGTGCTCGTTCACATGCAGGTCGAGCATGAAGTTGACGAGTGCCCTCTCCAGTGTCGCTCCAGCCCCACAGTAGGACGCGAAGTGTGCTCCTGATATTTTGGCTGCCCTTGGAAAATCGAGTATCCCCAGAATCTCACCAACCTCCCAATGAGGAAGGGGGTTCTCGCAGAGCGGTTTCTTCTCACCCCACTCTTTCACTACCACATTCGCAGCGCTGTCCCGGCCAACAGGGACCGATTCATGAGGGACGTTCGGGATCACAACCATAATCTCCCTTATATCACCCTCGAGCACGCGCGCCTCTTCCTCCATTTTCTTTATTCTTTGCGATACTTCTTTCATTCTCTTTATTTCGGTGCTTGCATCCTTCCCCTTTTTCTTCAAACCGGCTATTCTTTCCGAAGCAACATTTTTCTCATGCTTCAGCTCGTCAATCCTGGACACCAGCGAGCGCCAGCTTGCGTCCATTTTCAGCAGTCCATCGACATCAATCTTCTCAGCCCTGTCCTCCATTGCTTTCTTGAAGACTTCGGGACTCCCCCTCAGGGCTTTCATATCATGCATCTTTAGCTCCAAACGGCTCAGGCAGAAGTTCAGCGACTGTTCTGATCTTTCTGTCACCCGCGGCATTCACCATGATTACTTTTATATCACCTGAGAACTCCATAAGAACCTGTCTGCACGCCCCGCACGGCGGTCCAGGGGGTTTCGACGTAGAGGAGATCACAATCGCAACAAAATCCCTTTCACCATCGCTGATAGCGGCAGAGACGGCGTTCCTCTCAGCGCACACTGTCAGTCCGTATGACTTGTTCTCCACATTTGATCCAGTATACACCCTGTCAGTCTTTGTCAGAAGTGCTGCACCAACCTTGAACTTGCTGTATGGCGCATACGCTTTCTCCCTGGCCTTGTGGGCCATCCTGATCAGTTCCTGTTCATCCATAGTTCCTCCAGGAATGATGTTCCATTCTTCAGCTCTATGCCGAAAACCTCCCCCACTGTTGCACCCAGGTCTGCGAAGCTGTCTCGCGTACCCAGATCGCAGCTCTTTCTGTTTTCAGGGGCGAAAGCAATCAGAGGCACATACTCTCTTGAGTGATCCGTACTGGGAGTGGTCGGATCGTTCCCATGGTCTGCTGTCAAAAAAAGTATGTCGCCTGAACGCATCCTATCTTCCACTTCAGGTAATCTCCTGTCAAACTGCTCAAGACCGGATTTGAAGCTTTCAACATCGTTTCTGTGTCCCCACAGCATATCGAACTCAACGAAGTTGGCAAATATGAGACCCTCGCTGGTCTTCTCCATAGCATTCAAAGTGTAGTCTATGCACTCCATATTTTTGACCGAATGATAGCTTTCGGTCAACCCCCTTCCAGCAAAGAGGTCATCAACCTTTCCCACCCCGATCACAGGAACCCCACTCTTCTTGAGAAGATCAAGGAGGGTATCATCCGGTGGCGTAAGGGAAAAATCCCTTCTGCGCTCTGTTCTCCTGAAACTCCCAGGCTTTCCCACAAATGGCCTGGCAATAACCCTCGCTACCCCATGCTCCCCGGTCAGGATGGACCGGGCCATCTCACAGTAGTGATAGAGTTCTGTCGGCGGAACCACATCTTCATGGGCCGCAATCTGAAACACAGAATCCGCCGAGGTGTATACGATGAGACTCCCATCCCTCATATGCTCTTCACCAAGCTCCTCTATGATGATGGTTCCAGAAGCAGGCCGGTTTCCAATCGCCTTCCTGCTGGTCTTGCGTTCGAATTCAGAGATTATCTCAGAAGGAAATCCTTTTGGATAGAGCGGCAAGGCTTTATCCAGCACTATTCCGGCAATTTCCCAATGGCCAGAGGTGGAATCCTTACCTTTGGAAGCTTCGGCCATTTTCCCGTAGCAGGTTCCTGGATTTCTCGATGGTAGCACACCTTCTATGTCCATTATATTGCCAAGGCCGAGACGACCAAGATTTGGAAGATGCAAACCGCCGCAGGCCTTTGCCAGATTCCCCAAGGTGTTGCTTCCTACATCTCCATAGTCTGCAGCGTCGGGAAGCTCGCCCGCGCCGACACCGTCAAGAAGAAGTATTATGGCCCTTTTGAACATGACCTACTTTCTGTTGACACCACATGCCCTTACAGGACAAAACATTCTATTGCATGACCGGGTATTGTAAAGAAAAAAATGGGGCGCCGTTCAGGCGCCCCACTGGATAATGCTGGCAATAGGTTACTGGAACGTACCCTCTTCCACAGTTCCCACAGTTTGATTGCTACCGTCCACACCGCCTACGGCATAGAGCTTGTCATTCAGGGTGACAACACCCAGATAATAACGCGCCCCGCTGAGGGGTGTGGATTGGGACCAGGTCCCGTTCGTCTGATTGTACCTCTGCACGTCTGCCGTACGTCCGGCGCTGGTCACGCCACCAACGACGAAGACGTAGTTACCCAGACCAACTGCTCCAGCACGATCCCGGCCCTGAGCAAGCGGGGTCTTAGTGGTCCACGCATTGCCCCCTGCATTGTACTCCTCAGTCACACTTGACCAAGTAGTGGTCCATCCCGCCACTGCAACCAGTATTGAATTGGAGACTCCTGCACACAGGTCATACCTCGCAGTAGTCATGGGAGCCCGAAGGTTCCAGCTATTTGTGGTCGGATCGTATTCCTCCATTGTGTTGACATTCGCCGTGCCGTCGTAGCCTCCTGCAACATATATCTTTCCACTCACCCCACCCGATGCCATCCCAGCCCTCGCAGACGACATGGAAGAACGAGTGGACCATGAGTTGGTAGATGGGTCATATTGCTCCACGACGTCGGAGTAGTTGCCGAGTGTGTCACGCCCGCCAATCACGTATATCTTCCCACTAACTGCTTGTGCTGTAGCCCAGGTCCTCGGCTCATTCATGGGCGCTTTGGCTGTCCAATTTCCCGTGCCGGGATCCCATTCTTCAACATCGCCTACTACTGCCCCCAACGTGTCAACACCGCCTATCGCGTATATCTTCCCGCCTGCAACTACAACGGCCATGGTCCACCTGGGAGAGGAGAGCGGACTTATCACTGCCCATGAGAGGACGCCCTCTCCTCCTCCTCCGCCCCCGTTACCGGGGCCGGTCGGTTCATCTCCGCCCCCACATCCTGTCAGCGCGAGCGAGCTCACCATTAAGGCCAAAACTATTGCAAAAGGAATTCTGTTTCTCATTTCACCCTCCTTAAGGGTAGCATAATTCTCGCAGCGAAAACCTCCAGATTCCACTCACCTCCTTTCGTACACTATTTTACCTTAACACAAGATAGAGGTCTTGTCAAAGACTTTTAGAGTCAATCCTGGAGGTCAATCCCGACCACCCTGATCTCCGTCATCTCTTGAACTGCATACCTTGGGCCTTCCCTCCCCAAACCACTGCCTTTTACACCGCCGTAAGGCATCAAATCCGCCCTGTAGGTGGGAATCTCATTTATCATAATTCCGCCCACCTCGATCCTTTTCGCCGCCTCAAACGCCGACTTCAAATCTTTTGTGAATATTCCTGCCTGGAGCCCATACTCTGAATCGTTCGCTGCTTCTATTGCCTCATCCAGGGTCTTGAAGGGATTGACGACAATAAGTGGCGCAAATGCCTCCTTGAACCAGACCTTGCAATCTCTGGATACATCCCTGAGTATGGTAGGCTCAAAAATGGTTTTGACCCTGTTACCACCCATCACAATCTTTGCTCCCCTGGCCTTGGCTTCACCAACCCATTCCTGCACCCTTGCCGCGGAAGCCTCATCGATCATTGGCCCCATATCCGTGGAATCATCAAGAGGATTTCCGGTTTTGATCGATTGGACCTCCTTCTTGAGCATATCCAGGAATCCCTCAAATACATCTTCCTGAACGAGCACTCGTTGAACCGAAATGCACACCTGGCCGGCAAGAGCATATCCTCCAATCCGGATCCTCTCTGCAGCCCTTTCCAGATTCGCATCATTCATCACTATGCAGCATGAGTTGGAGCCCAGTTCCATGGTGAGCTTCTTAAGGCCCGCATTGGCAGCAATATCCTTTCCCACTTCAAGACTTCCCGTAAAAGTGACCATCCTCACATTCTCATTTCTTACAAGCTCTATTCCAATTGTCCCGCCGGAACCTGTAATCACATTCAGGCAGTTCGGCGGAAGACCTGCCTCCAACAGAACTTCAGCCAGAAGGAGTGCAGAAAGGGGAGTTGCTGAGGCAGGCTTTAAGATAACCGAGTTCCCGGCGGCTAAAGCGGGCCCCACCTTGTGGCACACCAGATTGAGCGGAAAATTGAAAGGATTTATCGCAGCAATCACACCAACCGGCACTCGCATGGCAAAACCCATCTTGTGCTGTCCTCCTGGAGCTGCATCAAATGGGATCGTCTCTCCATAAATCCTTTTTGCTTCTTCAGATGAGAGTGTGATCGTTTGAACAGCGCGTGAAACTTCACCCTTAGCTTCCTTCAGCGTCTTTCCCACTTCCTTGCTCATGGTGGTTGCCAGTTCATCAGCTCTTTTCCTGATTAGGTCCGCGGCCCTGGACAGAATCTGGGAGCGATCGTAGCTGGAGATGGTCGAAATTTCCTTCAGGCCAATCTGAGCACTGTTGATGGCGCGGTCTAGGTCCTTAGCATCAGCACGCGGGACAGTATCCACAACAGATTGATCGTATGGGTTCAGAACCTCTATCTTTTCTTTCTTTTCAATCCACTCTCCGCCAATCAGCATCTTCATCTTTTCCTTCCTTTCTTTAGCTCTGTATACAGATCTGTCCTCCTGTCTCTGAAGATGTGATTTAGAAGTGTCACTTTCTTGTCTCTTGCTTCTCTCAAGCTTATCTTAGCAGTAATCGCAGTCTCCTCTTTCTCAAGAGCCTTCGCCAGGATCTTACCTCTTGGGGAGATTATCTCACTCCCGCCCGTGAATGTGAGACGTTCTCCTCTCCTCTTTTCATTGCCTACTCTATTTGCCAGGATTATGAAAATACGATTCTCCAGGGCGCGCGTCACCATCGCATCCTGGCAGTAGGGCAGGATAAGGTTTGATGGATGAGCTATGATGTCTGCGCCCTTCAAGGCCAGTTCCCGGAAAGGCTCTGGGAAAATCCAGTCAAAACATATGAGCATGCCGACTCTTGCTTCGCCGACACGGTGAACCTGATAAGGACCCTTTCCTGAGTCAAAGAGAAGCTTTTCGAAGAGAAATAGATGCGTCTTTCTATACTTTCCAATCCTGCCGTCCGGCTTTATCAACATGGCAGTGTTGTAGATCTTTTTTCCTTCGCGTTCCGCTATCCCGGCCACAATAGAAGTCCTCTTGGTTTTGGCATAATCCATCAAAGCCTGCGTCGTCTCTCCCCTCCCAACCGGTTCAGCGAGATCCCGCACCTCACTTTTGTCTTTGAAACTGTATCCGGTGTTGAACAATTCAGGAAGGACGTACAGGTCAGCTCTCTTCTTGTTCATGAGAGTGATAGCCCGCTCTATATTATGCCTCTTTTTCCCAAAAAGTGGTCGGAATTGAATTGAGCCTATCGTCACGCCGTCCTCCTGGTGGAACTGGATTGTACACGGCAGACGATGACCATTCAACCCAAAAGGAAACTGACTGCTAGGCTGTACGCCATACTCTGACATACGAAATTCCCTTCACCCCCCAATCCAACCTTCGAAAATGGTCTGAAGCATTTGGGCGCACCCCCTAATTTCTGCGGGGCAAACCCTCCTTCGCTAAAGCTTCGAAGGGCAGGCATATCAAAATGCAGAATGCAAACTGTCGAAGATCGTGAGAGGAATCGAAGGGCAAAAATCAAATTGCCCCACCCTTTCCCTTCTATGTCAAGCTCGGAGGAGTAGCCGAGCTTGCTCGGCGCACACACGTGACAAGGAACGCGCCACCCCGTGCGACGGGGCAGGCAAGTGGCGCTACTCCGAATACTTTGCCCGGTCTTGTGCGCAGGCCATGTGTAGGGGCATCTTGCGGTATAGCACTGGTATTTTGAGATGGGGGTAGGATATTCTCTGTTCTCGATTTTCTATTTTCGTAGGTCCGGGGAAGGGTGGATAGGAATTTCGTAATTTCGAAGGGGGGATAAATGGGGCTGGGAATTTCGGAGGTGAGTGGAAGGATCTCAACATTTCAGATCGTAGATCGCAGATCTAAGATTGAAACATAAGGATTGAGGGTCGAGATGAAGAACAGTGTGGGCGGTTCGCCCTTCGACTATCGCTCAGGACAAGCTCACTCACTGCCCCTACAACTCAACCCGCAATCTGAGATCTGAAATCTGCAATCGTAAATGGTTAGGCCGCGCCCGGCCCATCTTGTCAAAAGTTCACGTCTGCCTGCCCGGGGCGTTCCACGGTCCCTCGTTTCACGAGGTCACCGTGCATGTCCGGAGATTGCTTCGTCGCCCCTCGATTAACTCGGGGCTTCTCGCAATGACAGGTTTTTCTCTCGGGAGAGTGTGGTGGGAACTTCTGAAAACTGATGTGGCACTCCCCCTGCTCAACCCGCGATCATAGATCTTAGATCATCAATCTTAGATGATTAGGCCGCGCCCCTACAATTCTCTCGGCGCCGAGCAAGCTCCCCCCGACGGAGTTTATGCTTGGCGAAGCTGAGTGCGAAGGAGGCCGTGAAACGGTCCGGGCAGGCGGCTACTCCAGATTAGCTAGGGAGCGGCAAGATTGTTCAACATTGAACCATATTGAACCGGGGACGGGCGCGTGGGACGCGGGATTGAACGGGGAGTGGCGATGAAGAGGGCGGAGTGGGGACAGCCCCCCAATTTTACAATTTTGAAAAAGTCCCCCTCTTCCCTCGGACGAAAGAACTTGTCATTGCGAGACTCGCGGAGCGAGTCGAAGCAATCCCCCTCATTTGACATGTTTTAGATTGCTTCGCGCCCTTCGGGCGCTCGCAATGACAATTGGCTGGTTTGCTTGGCCCAGCGGCGGGCTTGTTTTGGGTCAGGGCGGTGTAATTTCGAAGGTGAGTGGAAGGGCGGAGTGGAATTTCGGGAGTTCGGCCCGGGCCTATTTCGTTTGACATGATCATGTTATTGGCCTAAGATTTCGGCCGGAGGGAGATATGGAAGTGGATATTCTCATAAAAGGCGGAGACATCATTGACGGGACAGGCAAGGCAACCTATCAGGCAGACCTTGCCATTCTCAAGGGGAGAATATCACGAATCGGCGCACTGAATGATATCCAGGCCACGGAGACAATCGATGGCCACGGAATGGTCATCTGTCCCGGCTTCATTGACATTCACGGACACTCAGATATCTCCCTTCTAGTTTGCCCCACAGCAGACAGCAAGATCATGCAGGGGATAACGACTGAAGTCGCAGGAAACTGCGGAGAATCAGCGGCCCCTGTTTCTAAGAGAATGATGGACGATCTAGCCGCGGACGCAAAAAGATTTGAAGTGGAGCTGAGTTGGGGAACCCTGGGCAGTTTCCTGGATATGCTCGAGGGAAGAATATCAATTAACTATGCAACTCTTGTGGGACTGGGCACCATAAGAGGTGGGGCAATCGGTACAATTGACAGGCCAGCAAGCCCCTCCGAACTGTCAAGGATGCAGGACATGGTGAAGGAGGCCCTGGACCAAGGGGCTCTGGGAATCTCAACCGGTCTTATGTATCCTCCAGGTATGTACGCAGATATGCAGGAGATTGTAGAACTCGCGAAATGTGCTGCGAGCAAGTCAGGCATCTACGCCTCTCACATAAGAGGGGAAGGCAAAAATCTTGCCCCTGCAGTCGAAGAAGCAATCCAGATCGGCAGAGAGGCGAGCATTCCCGTTCAGATATCTCACCTGAAGGCGTCGGGCGAATCAAACTGGGGAAGAATGGCCAGCATTTTGTCAGGAATAGAAGATGCATCAAAAGATGGTGTGGATGTGATGGCCGACAGATACCCATACATAGCCGGAGCCACAAGCCTCGCGGCCATTTTCCCGGCCTGGTCGCACGAGGGTGGAAGAAAGGCATTTCTCACCCGCCTAAAAACAGCTGACCACACACCGAATCTGAAAAAAGCAATTGATGAAAGAGTCGCGGATGTGGGATGGGGAAAGATCATTCTGACAAACGCCTGGTCTGCGCAGAACACTGAGCTTGAAGGAAAATCCATTGCCGAGTGTGCCGCCAGAACCAACGTGGATCCCTATGATATCCTGGTCAAGTTGATTCTCGACAGCGAGGGGCTGGCATCCATGGTTTCATTCACACAGGATGAGAACGACATGTTAATAACACTGACCCACCCCAAGGTCATGGTATGCTCAGACAGCGGAGTGAAATCCCCTGAAGGTAAGCTTGGTGAAGGCAAACCGCATCCTAGATGCTACGGCGCATTTCCAAAATTTCTCAATCTATTCGTGCGTCAAAAGGGGTTGCTCACCATAGAAGAAGCAATACGAAAGATGACCAGCATGCCTGCGAAAAGGCTCAAATTGGAAAGCAGAGGGACATTGAGTGAAGGGTTTTTTGCAGATATCGTAGTGCTCAATCCGTCAAGGATCGAGGATACTGCCACCTACCAGAATCCCCACAGCTATCCCCAAGGCATAGAGTACGTCATTGTCAATGGGGAGTTGGTTGTCAACAAAGGCATTCACACAAAAGCAGCGCCCGGGATGGTCTTGAGAAGACAGGGGTAATTCATCTAGTGAAACCTCAGCACACATTTGTATTTCTCATTTTACTTGGATTCTTCTCTTCATCGCAAATTGCCTTTTGTCAGGTTCATTTCGAAAAAGAACTGGAAGACAGCATGTTCGCCATCACAAACGCACAGCGTCGCGAACATAAGCTTCCACCTTTACTCAGGTCGCAGTCTATCGCAGTGGCCGCAAGAAAACACAGCCTTGACATGTCCAAAAGAGGCTTCTTTGGGCACATCAATCCTGACGGATGGGGTGTGGCTAAGAGGCTAAACAACGCTGGTATCTGGTATGTCTCGTGTGCGGAGAACGTCGCCAAAACCTTCAGCATCATAAATGCGCACAAGGGGTTCATGGAGAGCAAAGGACACCGAGATAACATGCTCGACCGATCCTCCACTCACATTGGAATTGGAGTCTACAGGGGTTCAGACGGTTTCTTGTGTATCACTCAGAACTACATACAAGCGGCAGACACAATTAATGTCGACTCCGCAGCCAAGTTCATCGAGAAGAAGCTCAACAGGAAAAGAATCTATCGTAACCGTTCCTATCTTAGAAGGCAGGCTACAATTGACAGTATTGCCACCCGTCATTCTCTGAAGATGTTGAAATCCCAAAACCCAAGAATCGCTCAAGATTTCGGAAACATTGACGCGAGCGCCAGCGCCTTTCATTTCGTAACACCCGGGTTGAACGATATCTTTGGTGACGCAAAGATGATTCGGTGCAGGGGTACACGGATGGGGATCGGCATAGCGCAAGGTAGCTCCCGCAAGTACGGTAACGGCCTGTTATGGATAACCATAATCATTGCCGAATAGGACCCCATCTCGTAAAGGAGAAGATTATGGAACTGGCAGACTTGAAAAGACGGATCAAGGCGTCTCAGTTTCAGCAGTTCAAGCCGAAGAGTCTCTTCAGAGTCGAAGACCCCATAACTGGCCGGATTGTCCTCGTAAGCCCAAACAGAGAGACAAGGCATGCGGAGATACACAGAGAAGATGCTGGGACGACGAGGAAAAGAGAAGATTGCTATTATTGCAGTGGAAAAACGCCCTCAACCCTTTTCTATGTAGACAACAACAACAAACTGAAGCTTTTGGAAGAGACCCGGTCAATGGAGACAGCTCTCGCCTCCCTTAAGGGCAAGGACAAAAGCAAAGTGAGCACCTACTACAAAATGCTAGAAAACATGCCCAGCCACACTTTTCCAAAGGAGAGGTGGGCGGCAAGAACATTTCTCAACCTTGTACCTTCCCTTACAGACGATCCTGAACTCAGTCTAGTCATCTCAATCAGCCCCGCGGATCACTACAGGCACATGCACCAGCTCCCGAAACGCGTCGTAAGCGCCATAGTCGTCTCGTGGCAGGCAATCGAAAAACTTGCCTCCTCAAATCGATTGGTGGCTGTCCCATTCATAAACGGCGGCAAGAGAGCTGGAGCGGGACAGAGCGTCTCCTGCTTTCACAGCCAGGTATACATCACAAAGACCCCTCTCCTCTACAAGCAGATAGCACGAAGGAGAAAAAAACACGGATGTGGAGTTTGCAGCATTTTGAGGAGTCGTTCGCTTACTGTGTACACCAACAGGGAGTTTAAGGTCATGGCGCACCCTGCCCCAGTCAGGAATCACTCCCTTCTCATCGCACCCAGGCAGTGCGTGCCACAACTCGAGACAATAGATCCTGACGCATTCGCTGATGCACTCAAGGTCTCATTGAGGGCTATCAAATCATTAACAGGTGTCGTTCCCGGCTACAATGTGGCGGTGAGATGCGGGAAATCGATAGGTCACATCCACGCCGAGTTTGTGCCCAAAACGGAGACAAACACCCCAGCAGGGTTCGAAGAAGCGACCGGCCTTACCTTGGTAACAGAAGCGCCCCTCAAGGTCTCTAAACTTCTCAGGAAACTCTTATCCTGACCTTATCCACCTTTCTGTCGCTTGAATCAAGAACGACAACGGTGACCTGCCCAAATTTGAAGATCCTGCCCACCTTCGGAATCTTCCCAGCACTCTCGATTAGCAATCCGCCTATCGTTTCATATTCTCCTTTTGGCAGGTTTATGTGGAAGTGTTTTTCAATGTCCGCAATCCTCGCACTCCCGTCCGCCAGGATTGTGCGCCTTGCCACCTTTCGAAACCGTCTCAACTCCTTGTCGTGTTCATCCCTGATCTCGCCAATCAATTCCTCAACCAGATCTTCAAGCCCCACCAGACCAGAAGTTCCCCCGTATTCATCAACAACAATAGCCATGTGTGTATAGTCCTTTTTTAGTTCATCAAGGAGGCTAGCGCAGCTTTTTTCTTCTGGAACGAACGTGACAGACCGCATCACCTTTTTCGCGTCCCAACCCTCCTTCTCGAGCAAGTCGACGGCGACGACAACTCCCTTGATGTTGTCTACATTCCCTTCATAAACTGGAATCCTGGAATGGCCCGTGTCAGCTAGAAGGCGCGCTATCTCTTCATAACTGACATCTACAGGAGATACAACCATTTCCATCCTGGGAACCATAATTTCCCGTATGGGCTTTCTCCAGAAGTCAAGCACTGTAGATATGATTCGCCTGTCTCTTGCCCCCAGCAGCCCCTCATCCTCCCCGGCTTCAATGGCAGACTCGAATGTCCCTCTGCTAAAAATGGGTATCACCTCTTTGGGACTGAATCGGAACAGAAACAGGAGAGCTCTTGCTCCCCAGTTGGAAAGGACTATCAGTGGAAAGAGAACTTTTCTTGCAGAAACGATCGCTGGCGACACTGAAATTCCAACACGTTCGGGCCTGACTCGAGCAAACGACTTGGGGATCATTTCACCTAGAATCAATATGGCAAAGCCTACGATGAACGGGGACGCAAGCCTTCCCGGCTCTCCGAATCTTAGATACAGCAGCCTGGTTGCCAGAAAAGTGCAGGCCACCACGCTCAGGTTTGTCCCCACCAGGATTGTGGTGAGAAAGATCTCCGGCTTGGCCAAAAGGTCAAGAGCATTTCTTGCCCCTCTGGAACCAAGCTTCCGAAGATGCCTCAGTCTCACCCTGTTTGCAGAGATAAGAGCCATCTCACTGGCCCCAAAGAACCCCACCATAAGAAGAAAGAAGATCGCGATAATAGCACCCATCATGGCTCATCCTGCCTTTACTATCCTCACCCTGGATATCCTGGTCCCCTGGATTTCCTGAATGGTGTAGGTCGCTCCCCGATACTCAAAACTCTCTCCTTCGACGGGAATTCTTCCAGCAAGATCGTAAATTAGGCCTGAAAGCGTGTCGAACTCCTGAACAGGCAGGTCCAGGCCGGTCCTTTTCTTCAGGTCGTTAAGGCTGACATATCCATCTGCCACCAGTTCTTTCTCATTGATAACAACAATCTCAGGCCTTTCCCCGGTACGTGACTCTTCTGTAATGTCACCGACAATCTCCTTCAAGACATCGTCTAAGGTGACCAGGCCAACCGTCCCACCATGCTCATCCACTACCATGGCAAAGTGCATCCGCCGCCTCTGAAATTCCTCCAGGAGTCCTCCTATTCTCATCGTCTCGGGCACAAAATACGCTGGCTTGAGAAGATTGAGCACCGAGTCTCTCTCTGACACTCTGGCAGTCAGAATGTCTTTTAAGTAAAGAATACCCACAATGTCGTCAAGATTGTCATCGTAGACCGGCATTCTAGAATGGCGCTTTGTCCTGGCCAGATCTCTCGCCTCGGAAACGGACAGATCTTTTGAGATGGAGAACATTTCAGTTCTAGGGGTCATTGTCTCTCTGACAACAGTGTCAGAAAAATCAAAGACATTTCCTATTATCTCCTGTTCAAAATCTCTTAGAGTCTTGGTCTTCCTGCCCAGCTCAAGCATCGCTTTTATTTCATCCATGGTTACCAGGCTTCTTCTGTTCATACCGAACTGCCCGAAGCGGATGAAGAGTTCCAAAATGTAGGATACAGGAAGAAAGATTGTGGAAACAAGATTGAGTATTGGCGCAGTTCTCAGTGAAACCCTCTCTGCCCTCTCCAGGCTATACCACTTAGGACTGATCTCTCCGAAGACGAGAAGGAGGAATGTCGTAACACCTATGCCCACGGCTGCGCCCGCGGTTTCACCAACTCCAATCAGTTTTGCCACCCTGAAGGCCAGGAGCGCGGCAAAAAAGCTTGTACCCACGTTGGCCAGCGTATTACCAAGAACTATACTGATGAGGGTTCTCTGGGGATTTGAAAGCAACCGCGAGAGATGACCAGAGAATCTTACCCTCTCAGAAACTAACCTTCTCACTCGCAGAGGGGAAAGTGAAAAGATGGCTGCTTCAGAGCCCGAGAAAAAGGCAGAAAGAACAAGCAATACAAGAATACCCGCAAGGTGGAGGAGAATCGCGCTCCTCAAGCAAACATACCCCCTCTAAAATCAAATCACAAATTCCAAACTCCAAACAAATTCCAAGTGTTTTGTCGTACAGCGTGTAGCGTACAGCTTCAGTAGTCTGACATCTTATATCTTACATCTTACGTCTGGAGCGTGATTTGTTTCTAATAGGTAGAATAGCCAGTTCTTTTTCCAGACGTTCTATTTTCTTGGGCATGGATTTGTGATCATATCCAAGGAGATGGAGAAGCCCGTGGAGGACCAGGAAAAGGAGCTCCCTTCTAAAGGAGTGTCCGAGCTCTTTGGCCTGCTCTCGCGCTCTGTCCAAGGAGATGAATACATCCCCTAGTACGTGGCCAGAGTACTCAGAGTCTTTCCCCTCCCGCGCGGAAAAGGCAAGTACGTCTGTTGTACCTTCTCTTTTTGTGTATTGGTGATTCAGGGCGGACATGGCTGCATCATCAACAAAGATGACAGCCAGCTCACAATCTACTTCCTCTTTTGTCAGAACGTGTCTAGCGATTTGCTTTACGTCCCCCGGTTTCACTCCGCACCTTTCCGGAAGACCTTTTACGTAGATTTCCATTCTTATCCCGCTCAACCGAAGGGTATCCGATTCTTGGATGGAAAATACCTATGAGAACAGGAAGGAACCTTTCAGAAATCTTGTGCAGGTCCCTCATGGTCAGATCAGTCTCATCAAGCTGACCTTCTTTCAATCTGTCATCTATTATTTCCTTTACCACTCCCTGGAACCTGTTCGGAGTTGGAGACTCTATCGACCTCGCCCTGGCCTCCGTCGAGTCGGCAAGCATGACTATGCCTGCCTCTCTGCTTTGGGGCTTTGGACCAGGATATCTGAAGTGAATGTCACTGATTCCATCATCTAAATAGTGCGCCAATCCCTTATCATAGAACCAGACCATCAACCCAGTACCGTGATGCTGCGCCACAATATCAATTATTGTCTTTGGAAGGCCTGCCTTTTTCGCCAGCTCTATTCCATCTTTTATGTGAGACATTACTATCAGACTGCCCATCTTAGGTGCCAGCTCATCATGGGGGTTCTTCTTTCCAGTCTGATTCTCAATGAAATAGTCAGGTCTTGTCATTTTACCTATGTCATGATAGTAAGAACCAACACGCGCAAGCAGGGAATTGGCGCCCACAGCTTCTGCTGCTGCCTGAGCAAGATTGCTCACCACGATGCTGTGGTGAAACGTTCCGGGGGCCTTCATGGCCAACTCCCTGAGGAGCGGCCTATTGAGATCAGACAGCTCAAGCAGTCTTATGTCCGTGGTAACTCCGAACGCATGTTCGCATAGAGGAAGAAGTCCAATAGCAACAAAGGTGGAGGCAAATGCGTTCAGTACACCAAAACCGGAAGCTCTCAGAATCTGTGCCATCGGCGTCAGTCGGAATAGTTCGAGACCAAGGATGCATAAGACGTTAGCCAGTGAAACGAAAAGCACTGCTCTGTAAAACTCATACCTTCTTGTGATACTCCTGACGCTGTAGACAGCAGCCAGCCCGCCGGACAGCGCTACGAGCATCACTGGCACCCTCAATCCCGTAAACACTGCAAAAAGTACGGAGAGCGCAAGCGTCAGAGCCACACCAATCTGAGCATCCAGAAGCACGCAAGCCAATATGGAAGTAATAGCAATAGGAACAAGATATACGGATCCGGCGTCAAGCCTGAGGATGACTGCAGAGAGAGCCACGGCAACAGTGAAGAGCAGCGACAGCAGGACGAGCATAGAGTAGTTTTTGAAGAATACACCCTTGAAGAGAAACAGATATGCTGACAGTACACCAAGAACTATGCAGTAGAGGATGTTGCGGCCTGCAGCAGAA
Organism: candidate division TA06 bacterium; assembly: GCA_004376575.1. Lineage (NCBI taxonomy): Bacteria > candidate division TA06 bacterium. The sequence goes on from SOJN01000012.1 coordinate 41,902, forward strand.
GAAATCATGCTCGAAGGAATGGGCATCCCGCCTTTATTCAACTCCAGGGATCTCAGTTTTTCGGCAACTTCGGCGGTAACTACATCGTGCGCCCTCACTATCATTTCACCTTTGAGGACGGTCCCCTTTGTGGTGGCAACCCCAAGCTTTGCCTCTTCTTTCCTGCTGTGAGTCTCTTTCACATTTATGGCAATATTGGGGGCAATGAAGCTGGATACAGCCTCAACAAATGTCTCCATTCTTAGCTGACCGCTACCTGCAAGTTGGGTGGCAAGCTCTTTGATTAGATTGGTGGCTGATATGCTATCTAGGATAGTTTCGACTCCCCTTGTAATCTCCTTGCCACGTTTGACCACAGCCACCTTGCTGCCACCGCTGAGGGCCAGTTCCTCCCTGCTGGCAATAACACCTCTGTCCAAAACATCCTTCAGGACGCCTGTCATTGCCTTGTCGAATTTGGCATCTCTATTCTTGATCAGCCCTGAAATGCCCTCCGCCGACATAGCAGGATTGAGCGAGTTGATCTCATCAATAGCCTTTCGAATCGGCCTGCCCTCCTTTGCTATGGAAGAAACCTTGGAGAGAAATGACCTAAAGTCAGAGACTATCTTACTTGTCCTGTCTGAGTCAAAATCGAGAACAGTGGGAACAGCTTCGATTACTGCCTTCCATTCGCTTTCCAGCTCCGCGTGCGATTTCTCAATGAAGAATGTGAAAGGCGCAATCACGTCTTCCCTGGCTATGTCTCCCTCCTTTGGAACCTTCTGAAGGGCCGGTTTGGCCGGATAGAGCACGTTGACCATGGCCAGGACTATCAGAAACATGGCGGCTCTTTCAATCCAGAAGCCCAGACTGCTACGATGCCACCTGACCAGGGACTTCCGGAACACCTTCAGGGTCGCGTTAGTCCTGCTTTTTCTCGCTGTAGGTTTCATAGGCATCTATTATATCACAAACGAGCCTGTGGCGCACTACATCTTTGCCGGACAGTCTTACGAACTTTATACCGCTTATGTTCTTCAGTATTTCTATTATCTCTACAAGACCTGACTGGGTCCCATCTTGAAGGTCTATCTGCGTAATATCCCCTGTTATCACAGCCTTTGACTTGAAGCCAAGTCTCGTCAAAAACATTTTCATCTGCATGCTCGTCGTATTCTGAGCCTCGTCCAGAATGACAAAAGAATCGTTCAGGGTCCTCCCTCTCATGTAGGCAAGGGGCGCGATTTCAATCGTTCCGTTCTCCATCAACCTGCGCATCCTCTCTGGAGGTATCATCTCCCTTAGCGCGTCATAGAGAGGTCTCAGATAGGGGTCGATCTTCTCTCTGAAATCACCAGGGAGGAACCCCAGGCTTTCGCCAGCTTCGACTGCTGGCCGGCAGAGTATGATTCTGTCCACACTTCTCCGGTTTAGCTCAGATACTGCCTTGGCAACAGCCAGATATGTCTTCCCTGTGCCGGCCGGACCTATGCTCACGACCATATCGTACTTGTGGATGGCCTCCACATAGACCTCTTGCCCCTTTGTCTTGGCCCTTATCGCGCCTCTGGGAGTACTTATTAGTGCTGAGGACCCCTTATGCTCTTCCTTCAACTCTCCTTCATCCCTGATGATGTCTATGGCATACCTCACATCCAAGTCGCCTACCGCGGTCCCACTCTCCACCTTTGATACGAGGTGCCTGAATAGCCTGTCAACAAGTTTCACATCATCGGCCGGCCCCGTGATTGTGATCTTCTCTCCCCGGACACTTATCTTGCTCTCAAAGCTGTCTTCTATTAGCCTGAGATTGGCGTCCTTCTCACCCAGAAGATCAAGCCAGTCTATTCCTTCAATCTCTATGGTTCTTTTGCTCAAAGTCTACCTCAAAACTAGAGCCCTTGGCCGCTGATGCTAAAGCCAAGGGCTAGTATAATCTCCAAGTTTTCACTCGTCCTTGGGAATCTATTCAGCAGGGTAATCACCTAACTGCTGTGACAGCTCCGCTCAGCCCAGAATAGTCCCTCTAGTCTTTCCCGCTGACAGTCCGTGGAATGAACAATACCTGGCCAGGATAAATCAAATTCGGGTCCTTTATCTTGTCCTTGTTGGCCCTATAGATTCTGGGCCACCACGCATAGTTGCCATGACCGTAGATTTCAGGATACTCAGCCAGCTTCGCCAGCCAGTCGCCATTCTTCACAATGTAGGTGGAAGCTCTCATGCCCTTCAGGTCCGCGATTTCCCTCTCTAGTGCCCCTATCTTCGTATCGAGATTCTTGAGGGTCCCCTCCAGGTCCCGTACATCACCCTCAAGGTCGGAAGCTCTATCTTTGCAGTCCTTTAGCTTCTGCTTGTAGCCCTCAATCATCTCCTGGGCCTCTTCCCTGCTAATGTCCCCCTGGGCCAACAGCCCAACCGGAACGCCGAGGAGAGCGATCGCCACAAGGGCAGTAATAATCGACCTCATTGTTCCAACTCCTTTCACATCAATAGGTTAAATTACTTGACCAATCCGAGCTCGGCCTTCAGCGCATCTCTCTCTTCGGTGAGTGACTCGAGCCTGGATTCCTTCGCTGTCTTTTCCCTCTCCCTCTCCGCCTTCTGCCGTTCCAGGTTCTTGACGTTGTTGTCACAAGCCTCTGAAGCAGCCTTCAACTCCCCGAGCTCATCCAGAAGCTCCTGAGGGGTACCCTTCGGCCCGCACCCAGAAACGAATACAATTGATACGGCAAACGCCAAAAGCAACACAAGAGATGATAGTTTCCGTAGCATCTCTTACACCTCCTTTCCCTTTTCTTAAACTTTCAGATAGGCTATCAAAAGCAACTGTGAGTGTCAAGAGAAAAAAGACTCAGGGAAAATGAGCCCCACCGGAACCGAACCATGACTCAGAACCCAATCGTGGAAACGGTCTAGCTGGAAGCCTTCGGGCTTCATCGACTTGACGCGCTCCCGCAGGGACCTTATCTCCTCTCTGCCAACAAGGTAACTCATCGGCTGGGTCGGTGATAGAGTATAGCGGCTCACCTCTTTCTCAGCATTGAGTCTCTCCAGTCCAGCCTCCTTCGCCAGGAAGTCGCACGCTTCAGTGAATGAGATGAGATTGAGATGAAGTTTGACATCAAGCACCACCCTGCAAGCCCTCCAGAGTGTATCCTTCAGTTGAAAGAGCCTGGTAGTTGCATCCGGATAGAACCCTTGTTCGTACATCATCTCCTCGCAGTAAAGTGCCCAACCCTCCACAAACACGTTGTTTCCGTAGAGTCGTCTGATCTTTGAGGGGTGAGTATTAGACGTTGTCAACTGCAAGTGGTGCCCCGGATATGCCTCATGGAGGGCCGTAATCCCAGCCTTGTATCTATTATGTCCTCTAAGCTGCTGCTTTTTCTGTTCGTCATCGAGCCTCTCATCGACAGTAGTGACGTAGAAAAAGCCCTTCTGCTCTCTTTCAAAAGGGGCAGGAGGCATGTAGGCTGCATAAGGAAGGAAAGGCCTTTCAAACTCAGGCGTAGGTATGACCTCAAGGGACTCCTCTTCCGGCAGCGTGACGAGGCCATTGTCCACCACGAAACGTTTTGCCTGCTCAATCTTTTCTTCATAGAAGCGAAGTAACTCACCAGGCTCTGGATGCTCATCCTTGTGCATCTCAACAATGTCCCTCCAATGCTTGCTTGGATCAAGCCGGTTGGCGACTAGAGTTAGCTCTTCCTCCGTCTTCGAGATTGAGCTCTCCCCGAACGCGAGAAGAGAATCCGCGTCAAATTCCAGCATGTGGTCCTCTCCGAGCAAAAAATCAAACCGGCCCCTTCCTATTCCGAAAGCTCCAGAAGAACTTGCGAGCAGAGCATCTTTCAAAAACTTGATGTACCCCTCAACGGCTGCCAGAGCCTGAGTACTGGCTTTTTCGAAATCTTTCTTCAGCTTGGGAACCTGTTCAAAGAGAGGGGGAAGTGCACCTTTCACGAACATGATGGCCCCTTCTGCTGACTCGACTGCGAGGTTTGTCCAGATACGAGGTGGATTTGAGAGATTGGCCCTCCCCTCTTTGAGCACACCAGGAATGAGCGAAAGCCTCTTCACCACTGAATTGAGTCTCTCCTCAATTCCAGCATAGGTTCTAACACACGGTACATAGCAGCCGTAGATACAAATCTCTGGATAGGCGACCGGGTTCTTCTTAAGTATTTTCATTTCATCCAGGAAGAGGAGTCTGGTGCGTATCATGGCAATGGTGAGTTTGAGGTCTTCCACTTCCATTTTCGACAGAGAATTCGAGTCGAGTCCTTCAAATTTGGAGAGTTGCGTCTTTAGCCAGCGCGTGTCATCTTCGATAGCAGGACTGCTAAGATCTCCCAGTTCGGTATCATAGTCGTGAACACCCACAGCAGTAGCCTCAACGGGATTTCTTCTCCACAATTCCTTCAAGAACTGATCTACTGCCGCATCAAGAGTGTCCCTCTTGGGCACCTCTCACCTCCAGGGTTTTACTTCGCCCCCTGCTTCAAGCGTAAGCTTCTTTATCTTTTCAAAATCCGATTTGTGTAACCTGGCATTCAGTTCCACATATCCACCCTCGCAGTTGGTCTCAAGGACCTCACCCAGTTCGTGCACCACAGATATTAGCCTCCCATTCTTCAGAGGCAACCTGAATTTTCCTTCAACCACCTCTCTCTCCATCTCTGCCTCCAGGGCGAATAGAAGCCTGTCCATACCCTCGCCAGTAAGGGCTGAGACGCAAAGGCATCCAGTGTATCTGCGAGACAACCCGGAAAGCACTGCCCTGTCAAGAAGCCTGTCTATCTTGTTGAAAACGAGAATGCTCTTTTTGTCAAGGCATCCCAGGTCACGGAGTACAACCGAACCTGCGTCCATATGGGATTTAAACTCAGGATGGCTAACGTCCACTATTCGAAGCCTCAAGTCAGCTTCAATGGCCTCCTCGAGGGTGGATCTGAACGAAGCGACTAGATGGTGAGGAAGATCCCGGATGAAGCCTACGGTGTCCGTGATCAGGGCTTTTCTCCCATTCTCAAATTGGAGCAGCCGGGTTGTCGGGTCCAGAGTGGTGAAAAGAGCTTTTTCAGTCCTGACACCGGCCTTGGTGAGCGCATTCATTATCGTTGATTTGCCGGCGTCAGTGTATCCGGTCAGGGCCACCCTGAACATCGAACGTCTTCGCTTTCTCTGGACCGCCCTCGCCTTCTCCACAGACCTCAGCTCATCCTTCAATTTCTTCATCTTCTCTCTCAGCCTTCTTCTCTCCACCTCAAGTTTCTTTTCTCCTGGACCCCTCGTTCCTATGCCTCCGCCCAGCTTTGAAAGATCTATGCCTTTACCGGTCAGTCTGGGTAGTCTGTATGAAAGCTGCGCGAGCTCCACTTCTATTTTCGCCTCCATCGTCCTCGCGTGAAGGGCAAATATGTCCAGAATCAGTTCAGTCCTGTCCAGGATTTTCGCCGCTATGATGCCTTCAAGATTTCTAATGTGGGCGGAAGAAAGCTCCTGATCGAACACCACCGTGTCTACCTTGAGCTGTGTGCGTATTTCTTCTACCCTCCTGGCTTTCCCCTTGCCAATCATGGTGGCGGCATCGGGCCTTTCCCTTATGTGGAGCATCTTCTCAGCCACTTCACCGCCTGCTGTTTCGACCAGCAGACCGAGTTCTTCAAGTGACTCTATCAATTCTTCCCTTTGGGATTTCGGCCCTGTGCCCACCAGGAGAACCTTTTCTTTCCTCCTGCTCTCTTCCTCAAGATCATACATTGCCGTCCCCACTATAAACCACCCATACACCCTGCGCAAGCCCCATCTTTCCCCATCTATCCCTCGACCACGAAATTCCCATCATCTCCTCCCTGCACATTCGAAAATAGAAACTCCCTTCACCCATGGCCCACTCCTTCGAAATTCCACCCAACTCTACCCCACACCTTCGAAAATAGAAAA
>SOJN01000013.1 GCA_004376575.1 candidate division TA06 bacterium
CTACCTGACATTTCGTATTTGCGAAACACTGACATTATTGTATTGCGGCGACAGGAAAATAAACCTCATGTTGCTTCTTTCGAATGAACTGTGGATGTTCCAAGTCCTCGGCACGCAGGGGTATCCTCTGTAGGTTTGTCCTGGACACAAAATTGACGCTTGGTGAGGCAAATAGCAACTGAAATGAGCGACATTGAAACATACAAGCATCATCCTACTGTCACCTTTTCGTACCACATCGCCAGACATGGAAGCGGCATGGAGAAACCAGAAAATCCTTGTCATTTCCCAGGGACGAGGCTATAATATAAGTAGACAGTCTCAGTGCTGTGCCATCCCGGGCCAGCTGCACTTAGAAGGTTGAGCCGCGAGGATGGTGTTGCTTCTGCCTGCCGCCAACAAATACATTTGATCAGAATCGTACGAGAGCGAATCGGTACGGAACGGGCGCCCTGATAAGAGGAGGTTTGCGATATGGCATGGAAAGATGAACTGAAACACAACATACAAACGATCGAGCAGCTCAAGGAGTATATACGATTCACTCCTAAGGAAGAAAGGCAATTAAGGAAGGTTGTCGGACGTCATCCAATGAGTATTAGCCGATATTATCTCTCATTGATTGATGTCGATGACCCTGACGACCCTATCAGAAGGATGATAGTTCCCTCAGTGGAGGAACTCGATCTGTCTGGCTCCTACGACCCAAGCGGTGAACTGGAAAACACCAAGGTGCCCGGCGTACAGCACAAGTATCTCTCAACAGCCCTCATATTGACGACAAACAGGTGCGCATCTTATTGTAGATATTGTTTCAGAAAGAGACTCGTCGGGTTGCCGACCAAAGAAGTAGTACAGAAATTCGAAATCGCGGCAAAATACATCAGAGAGCACAAGGAAATCAACAACGTGCTTATCAGTGGAGGGGACCCCTTCATTTTGCCAACAAGTGTTATCAAGAAATTCATAGATGAACTCTCAACAATACAGCATCTTGATTTTGTCAGATTTGGAACCAAATCGGTAGTCACTTTTCCCCTCAGAATACTAGAGGACGAAGAACTCCTGAATCTGCTTCGAGTATACTCTCGCAACAACAAGAAAATCTATGTGGTCACACAATTCAACCATGAAAGGGAACTGACCGAGAAGTCAATAAGAGCTATCAGAAGATTTCAGCGTGCGGGAATAACCGTGAGCAATCAGACTGTTCTTTTGAACGGAGTGAATGATAATCCTGAGACTCTGACTACATTAATGAGGATGTTAGTCATGGTTGGAGTGAATCCATACTACATCTTCCAGTGCAGACCGGTTAAGAGGGTAAAAAAGATGTTCCAGGTCCCGCTGTATAAGGGGTTTCGTGTGGTGGAACAAGCAAGCAACATGCTGGACGGTCACAGCAAGAGGTTTAGATACGTAATGTCACACAGGACCGGTAAGATTGAGATAGTAGGAATCATGGGGGATGAGATGTATTTCAGGTATCATCAGGCCAGAGACCCGAAGAACATGGGAAGGTTTTTCAAGAGAAGACTGAGCACAACAGCCGGATGGCTAGATGATCTGGAGCACATCCATCCAGAAATGTCCCAGGCAGGTCTACACTCTGCAAAATGAATCGTCTTGCAATGCAGAACCTACCATCGTAGAACGTAGAAGTTAGAACCTAGAAGGGTGACCTGAACAGCGCTGTCGGTGGAGAGTGCTTTACTCGCTCAAGGGGGAAAAGGGTTGGGGGGATAGCTACTCTTAAGATCCTAGAATCCAATAACTGAGACAGTGTTGCCAATAGAGTTTGTCACATAGACGGCGTTGCCGTTTGGGAGGACAGCAACACCTTGGGGGTCATCTCCCACAGAAATAGTAGCCACCTCTGTATTGTCTGAGGCTCTAATTACTGAAACATTGTCGTCAAGCTGATTTGCCACATAGATGTAATTGCCATCTGGCAGGACAGCAATACCCAGGGGCCACTCTCCCACCTGAATTGTATCCACTACTGTATTGTCTGACGCGCGGATGACTGAAACATTATCGTCAAACTGGTTTGTCACGTAAACGTAGTTTCCGTTTGGCAGAGCAGCAACGCCGTAGGGACCATTTCCCACCGCAATCGTGTCGACAACTGTATTGTCTGACGTGCGGATGACATAGACGCTCAAGTCAGTGCTACTCACCACATACACGTAGTTGCTGTTGGGTAGAGCTGCAATACCCAGGGCCTCATTCGCCACCGGGACGTCGGCTATCACTGTATTATCTGAGGTACGAATGACTGAGACATTGCCGCTGAGCCTGTGTGTCACGTAGACATAATCTCCGTTGGGAAGAGCAGTAATGTGAAAGGGATTGCTTCCAACAGAGACTGTGTCGACCACCGTGTTGTCAGAAGTACGCATGACATAGATATCATCGCTCCCCTGGTTTGCCACGTAGACATAGTCTCCGTTGGGGAGGGCAGCAATACCCCGGGGACCAAATCCCACCGACACTGTGGCCACCACTGTATCGACTAATGTACGGATGACTGTGACATTCCAGCTATTCATGTTTGTAACGTAGACAAAATCTCCACTTGGGAGAACAACAACGCTGTAGGGATAGTTGCCCACTGTGACCGTAGCCACCACGCGATTGGGAAAGTCTACTCCGCCTCCCCCACCTCCGTTTGGAGACGTAGGCGACTTCTTGCAGGCCGGTGCCAGAACGAAAGCCGACACAACAGTCAAGACCATAGCCACGGACATCTTCTGCCTATGAGTAAGCATCGCACCATCCCCCTTTCAAAAAAGGAGCATCCTCTGTTCCGCGATTGTCCCGTTTCGCCTGACTTCGAACATCCATTGTAGACTACCAGGACCCCTACCGTCAAGCCGGAATACTGAGACCCGAAAAACACGAAATTGGGAAATCCCTCCCACCCTCCCAAGCACTACACCCGAAATTGCAGAATTGAAAACCTAGGACGCGCTTGCAGGCTGATGGCTATCCTACAACTTATGGCTGGTTCTTGTGTAATCTGTGGTTTTCAGAAGGGGTGTGTCAATTTGATTTTGGCCTTCGACGGAGTTTATGCTTGGTGAAGCCGAGTGCACAGGATTTTCAACAATCTGTACTTTGATTTGAGAGGATGGCCCGCTCTCGTACTTCGCACTTCGTACCTAGCTGGCCGGAGGTGGGGCTTTGTACTTCGCAATTCGTCCCTTGTACTTGATAGAGGGTGGGGGGGGTTCGTAATTAGTAATTTTGGGGAGGGCTATTGGGGCTGGGATGGCACACTATCGTAGTTCAGCTACCGCCATCCTCCAGTTTCCCGTCCCTTATCTTCAATATTCTATCAGTATAATCGCTCACCTCTGGATCGTGGGTCACGACTATCAATGTCCTTCCCTCTTTGTGTAAACTTGCGAAGAGGGCCATTATTTCGTTACCCGTTTTGGTGTCCAGATTCCCTGTTGGCTCATCGGCAAAGATTACTCTTGGATTTCCCACCAGTGCCCTCGCTATAGCCACTCTCTGTCGCTCTCCTCCAGACAACTCAGTGGGTCTATGCCTGGCCCTTTCCAGCAAGCCGACCCTTTCCAGAATCTCCAGCGCTCTCTTGTGTCTCTCTCTCGGTTTGATGGGCGAATAGATCAACGGAAGCTCAACATTCTCAGATGTTCTGAGTCTAGGAAGAAGGTTAAAGGTCTGAAATACAAATCCTACTTCCCTGTTTCTGATTTCAGCCAGATCCTCCTCAGAGAGGTTCTGCGTTTCTTTCCCGTCAAGAAGGTAAGTGCCTGAGGTCGGTGTGTCGAGACATCCCAGGATGTGCATGAGCGTTGATTTCCCGGAGCCCGAAGGGCCCATGATGGCAACATACTCCTGTTCTTCAATCGCGAGGTCCACTCCTCCAAGTGCGTGAACCTCGGTCTTGCCCATCTTATAGACTTTCGTTATCCCCTTCGTCTCTATCAGCATCGTCCTTGTCCTTCTCTTTGTCCTTATCCTTGTCCTTCTTCAACTCGACCTTCACTCTGTCACCATCCTTCAATTCTCTCAGAGTCTTATAAGGCCCCACCAGAACAGTGTCTCCCAGACTCAGCCCTTCCTCGATCTCAGCTTCCTTGTCACCGGTCACGCCTATCGTAACAGGCTTCAGCTTAGCGACGCCACTTTCTACCGTGAAGAGAATATCCTTTTCCTCATCTTCCACCTCCCTCCGCCCCAGAGACGAGTACGGCACAAGCAGTACAGAGTCTTTCTTCGCGACGATGATGTTGCAGGTTGCGGACATACCAGGGTAGAGCTTGGTAACACCAGGCTCGAGCGCCACCTCAACCGGGAAGCTGACTGCCTGATCAGACGCTGAGGCATCCATGACAGGCATCCCACCTATCCTCGCCACATGTCCGGAGAAAGTGGTGTCTGGAAAGGCATCGACTTCTACCTCTGCTTCCTGCCCGACCTCTACCCTGACAATCTCAGTCTCATCTACCATCGCTCTCACAAACATCTTTGATCTCTCGGCTATTATCATTATCACTGACCCGGGTGTGCCTATTGTACCCATCACCACCATCTCCCCTTCTTCCTTGTTCAGGCTAACAATCTCTCCTGCAATCGGCGATCTTAGGGTCGTCTTGTTCAGGTTCTCTCTGGCTTCCCGCACAGCAAACTCTTCGGTCTCGACCTGCGCCTTATAGATGTCATATTGGGTCCTTATGCCTTCGTATTCCTCCTCAGATACAAGTTTCTCCTCAAGCAGTTGCGAGTACCGTCCCACATCTAGCTCTGCTTTTGCCAGCCTTGATTGTGATGCTCTCAGTTGGGCCCTTGCCTGCGCCAGTCTGGCGTCGTATGTCCTGGGATCGATGGTGCACAGAAGAGTCCCTTTCTCAACCCTGTCGCCTTCCTTCACGAGGATCTTGGTGAGCCTGCCCAGCACATCACTTCCTATCCCGACCTGGTTCTCCGCTTTGAGCGTCCCTTCGACCCTCACTCGCGACACAATGCTGGCGGCCTTCACCACCTCCGCCTCAACGCTCTTTTTTTCCTCTCCCCTTTTCAGGTTCAGGATGACCACGATAGCGATGAACAGTACAATTCCGGCACCTATGATTACTTTTTTCTTCATCGTTAGAATCCCCCACCGACTGCAAACCTGAGCGCGCTTCTGGATAGATACACGTCGTACACGGCAGACAGGTAGTCAGCCTCTGCATTGAGCAGTCTTGTCTCCGCATCGAAAAGTTCAAGAGGTTTTAGCAATCCAAGCCTATACTGAGCTCTGGCAAGTTCCCCGCCCTCTTTCGCTGCATCCAGTGTGAGACGAGCCAACTCCAGATTATCCCTTGCAGTGGTATGAGTCAAATACACCTCTTCTACTTGCTTCGCGACTATCAGCTTTTCTTTCTCATGTTCTGCTCTTGCCATGTCCAGCGCTGTCTTTGTCTTCTGAACACTCAGTGGGTAAGATATGGGATTGAAGGAGATTCCAGCAGAGACACCAGAACCTTTGAGCGCCTTGTCTCCGAACTTGTCGGGACTAGGAAACTCCTCCCCCGTATACTCCCACGACCACTCGTAGGACACGGTTGGGACGAAAGCGAACAACTGTCCCAGGAAATCCGAGCCTGCAGAAGCGACCCTCTTCTGCAATGCCATCAGCGAAGGCCTCTGCTCAAATGCCTCTGATAGAAGAGTCTGGAGAGGAGGTAGATCGGACAAGGTCGCCTGTTCCACTGGCGGTTCAAGTACGAGTTCGGGGTAGGAGTGTATCCCCAGAACATTCAGAAAAAGCCTCTCTGTGATTCTGGCGTTCTTCTTCGCATTCGCAAGCGCGAGCTTTGACTGATTAAGTGTCACCTGAGCATTCAGCACGTCCAGTTTCGAAGCCTGGCCCAGACGCCCCTTTACCCCAATCAGCCTGAAATTCTCCTCCGCTCTCTTGAGTGCGCTCATCTGCATCTCCAGTGTATTAGATTCTTTCAAGACATTTAGATACAGGTTTTCGACCTCATACGACAGATAGTTCTTTGCCTCTTGGAGGAGAGCGTGGCCCCTATCAAGGTCCATCTTCCCGCCCCAGAGCGACGCAAGCTTCTGGAAGCTGAAAATTGTCTGGGTGACAGATAGATCTACCAGGTAACCTTTCCAGGGAATCAGACCTCCATACTGCGTCTCATATTCAGAGTATGTGGCTCGAAGGGTAGGCTCCGGCAAGTAGGACGTGACCCTGCCAGCGAAATCGAGCTTGCTGCTGGTATTACTGAGGGCCTGCACTCTGTAATCCAGATTGCCCTGCAGAGCCAGATCAACAGCTCCCTTAATGTCGAGCTTAAGGGTATCACCCACTGCGAATGCGAGCGTCAGAACAAGTATTGGTATCATCTTCCCCCCGAAAATCTCGCTCCGAGCCCACCCAAGAACGATCCTACGAGTATCAAAGCAATCCACAGGGAGAAGATAAGAATATAGCTTTTATTCTTCTCTATCCTCCCCACGATGCTAAGTCCAAGTCCAAACACAACAAGTGACCAGATGGTGAAGAAATCCACTTTGCTGAGAAGTCTGTAGAGAAAGGTGTCTTTCTCCACAAATGGGAGGAAGAGGCTCAGGTTGGTGTAGACCTCCACGGTCTTCATTGCCAACATGATTCCTCCTTTAACGATACCGCCAAGTACACTTATGAGAGCTGAGTACGAGGTGACAGCCAGAACCTTCGGAAATTTGACTTCACCGTGCAGCAGAAGGACAAACAAACTCAAGATTCCGGCTTGCGCAAGCATCTGTATCGGAGTCGAAATAAGGACTGACACCAGGCTCATTGTATAGAACCTTGGGCCACTTACCCACTTCATTGCCCTCTCCAACGCTTCATCAGAGTATTTGGATTGGACTCCCTTGGCTGCCGCGGGCTGTATCACTGTGGGAAGCAGCACAGCGGTAATTATGAAGGTAACGAGAATAACAGTGAGAAACGGCAGAACCCAGTTCGGCTTCTCATCTACTCTCTGGAATACTTCTTTTGGTGAGTGAAATATCTTTACAAGTGAGCTCATAACACCTCTTATTCGTATCTCAAGGCTTCAATCGGGTCCAGTCTTGAGGCCCTGGACGCCGGATAAATTCCAAAGAAAAGCCCTGTCAAGAGAGAGAACCCTACTGCAAGGCCAACGCTCCAGAGCGGCATCGACGATGGGAGCGGGGTGACCAAAGAGATGACCTTGGCCAGTCCGAACCCCAGAAAGACACCTATGAATCCCCCCACCGAAGTCAAAACCAGGGCTTCAATCAGAAATTGTTTTAGAATGTCCTTTCTCCTCGCCCCCACTGCTATCCTTATGCCAATCTCCCTCACTCTCTCCAGAACAGAGACCAGCATTATGTTCATGATTCCTATCCCACCGACTAAGAGGGCCAGAGATGCTATCCCTATCATAGCGAGAAAGATTCCCGTAGTTAGCTGCCTGTACACCTGTACTATCATCTGCTGGGTATTCAGTGCAAAATCATCTTCCTTGTCGAACTTAAGGGCTCTCCTCTTTCTCAGCAGGTCTCCTATCTCATCCATGGCCCTGGGGAGCGTAGAGTTTTGTTTGACCTGCGCCAGAATGTTGAGCGACTGATATGCAGCGGCACGCCCCCTTTTCACAGGAAAGACTTTCTGTAGGGTGCTGAGTGGAATTATCAGAACCCTATCCATATTCTGTCCGAAGAAGCTTCCTCTCTCTTTAAGAACACCGACAACCTGAAACTTCCTACCCTTTACATATATATCCTTCCCAACAGGGTTCTCTCCCTTTTTGAACAGGTTTTCTACTATAAAAACCCCGATCAGGCAGACCTGCCTGCGAAAACTCAGGTCGTTTACCATTAGATCTCTCCCCTTTTCCACCTCATATCCGGCAAGGGAAGTGTATTGATAGCCAGCCCCCTCTATCGAACCAATCTGAGCCGTCTCACCTCTATATGTTAACCTGAGCCTTCCAGGCCAAACGCTCTGGAATGGTACTGCTTTTGAGATGGAGCCAAGTTTGGAGATGGCCTCAGCATCTTCGATTGTTAGATCCCGTCTTTTCCCGACTTCTTCCCAGTCTAATGTCCCTTCTCCCATGACATTCCACTTTTCTTTCTGAACGTAGATGACATTGGACCCGATGGTCCCAAGGACTTTGTAAACCATTCTGTTCATCCCTTCCACAATGGAGATCATGGTCACCACGGTCATAACACCGACCACGATGCCCAAAGTTGTGAGAAATGACCTCACCTTCTGTTGCCTCAAAGTGAGAAGCGCCGTCTTCATGTATTCAAGAATGTTCATATATGGTCCTGTGAATTATCGTGGCGGTTTTCAGCAATCTGTGTACATGGCCTTGAATACTGCCGAATCATATTGAAGTCCCTCCCAAAAGTCAAGCGCCAAACAACCTTGCTAGTAACCTTGGCTGTACGCTATACGAATGCTATCAGCAAGATCCGAAAGTCGAAGATCGAAGATCGAAAATCGGGCCCCGTCCCCCCACCTTGGAAATTCCCACCTGCCCACCCTGCACCTTCGAAAATAGAAATTAGAAAATCTGAACCGAAGAAACCACACACTGGCGAGCCAAATAGGTCCAGCTGAAAAAGACCCACACTGTCGATAGACAGGGTAGGGTATTTTTCATCGTGTTTAGTCTTTGTTAGAGGTCGCGAGCGGAGCGAAGAGAGCTCGTTACAAGGAGTTAATCCCGAGCGAAGTCGTGGGAAGGCAACGCCGAAGGACCTCCTGAATGCTTCTATGTCACTGGATGAGACATATTTGGTCCTTCGTCGGCACGAGCCGGCGGAGGACAATCAAAGGGCAAGGCAGTCTCGGATTTCAATTTCGCAATTTCGTAGTTTCGTAATTTCGTGTCTTGTGTCTGGCAATCTTGTGTAATCTCGTGGTTTCAGTGTCTTCAATTTCTCAATTTCTTAGTTTCTCAATTTCTTGTTCTATGTGCCTATGATTTTGACCAACACCCGCTTTCGCCGACGTCCGTCAAACTCACCATAAAATATCTGCTCCCAGGGTCCAAAATCCAGTTTGCCATCAGTAATGGCAACAACAACCTCGCGACCCATGATCTGCCGTTTCAAATGGGCATCACCATTATCCTCACCGGTCCGATTGTGTGCATATTGCGATGTCGGCGCGTGTGGAGCCAGACCTTCGAGCCACTTTTCATAGTCAGCGTGCAACCCAGACTCGTCATCGTTGATGAAGACGCCTGCCGTTATGTGCATAGCGTTCACCAGGCAGAGACCCTCTTTCACCTCGCTATTCTGAACGCACTCCCCCACCTTGGGAGTGATGTTAATGAATGCCCAGCGGCTTGGTACATTAAACCACAACTCCTCCCTATAGCTCTTCATTGCAGTACCTCCTTGCCTGTACCACATGTGTATATCAACTCCTGGCCGATTTTCAACCAAATTCCGCTATATGCTGGAACCTGGGGACGGTGCCCCTCAACTCTACTTTTTACAGACCCCTGGAAGGATATCATGAATTCCAGTTGTAGGGGCGCGGTTTCCGCGCCCGTGTAGTTTTCACCCATCAATTCAACCACTCCAAGAATTGCGGGATTTACATTGCTCACATTGTCTGTTATGATCCTTAACGGTAAGTTGGCACAAGATATGTCAGATCCGGCTAGGAGGTCGCCGTGAGAAAAAAGGGATTTCCAGTGGTTGTGACATTGCTGGCTTGTCTGGCACTCGGGTGTTTTGCCGGCAGAAAGCAAATAACGGGCGACGAAACATCGCCAGAACCTGCGTACTGGGTGGCACCTGATTATTCAGAATTCGCCAGATTGGCCGGATTACAGGGTAAGGTTGTTCTCAAACTGCTTGTCGCTCCCGACGGAAGCGTATTAGACATCCAGCTTTCAAAAGAGCTTCATCCAAATCTGGATCAGGCTGCTGTCGAGGCAGCCAGGCAATGGAGATTCCTACCGGCAAGACGAAGGTACAGACCCGCAGAAAGACCTGCAGAAAACACCTGGGTTGCTGTCCCCTTCGAATTCATATTACCCAGAGTAAGACGACAGTGGCCGCCGGTAGGAAAGGTGAAGCTACCTTGGTCCGAAGAGTTGCTGGAGCCAGGCGCGACATTTCCATAATAGCCTTGACATCCCATCTGCCAAGGTGTTTTATTCATGTAGAAGTAAACGGGTTGGTCCAGAAAGAAATCATAGGACAAGAAAGCCATGGGCGCATAGATTTGGGGACGGTGCTTGACATTTTGACATTTTTCGGGTTTCAGCCCAATGCTGAAGCCATTTTGTCGTGAAGTCAACCACGGGCGCCAGCTCTTCTATACCATATACCTCTAACTTGCCAACAAGATCTGCGTTCTCAGATCTCCGATCTCAGATTCTGTGTGGCCCATCAGCTCTTGACCGGTGCCGAGATTCACGCCCGTCATGGCCAGATGTGATGCTAAGGTACGGCAGAGCCCATAGAACCGTCCATTCCTTGGGCGCTCAGCCTTTTCATCGTTCACATTTTTCCTCATTAAACCACTGGACAAAACCCTCTACACTTATTAAAATGTGTATAGACATTTATCCAAAGGGGTACACATGAAGAATCAAGATAAGAAGATGCGCAAGGTATTCGGCAAGCGCAATGACTTTGCCGCAACAAGAGACCTTCTCGCTGCAGGCATTCATCCACGTGATATCAAGAGAATGAGGGATGAAGGCCGGATAGTCCGTCTGACGAAAGGCCTTTATCGTCTGGGAGACATTCCTCTTGTCTCTAATCAGGGCTTCATTGATCTCGCCCATGCTGTCCCCCAGGGAGTCATATGTCTGCTCTCGGCCCTATCCTACTACGAGCTGACCACTTTCAACCCCTCTATCATCTCAATGGCCATTTGTCGAGGCACATGGGAGCCGACAATCGAGTATCCCCCTGTCGAATTCTATCGTTTTTCAAAGAAGCAATTTGAGGCAGGGATTGACGAGATCAAGATTGGTAATAACACGGTGCGCATGTACTGCCCGGAAAAGACCATATGCGACTCTTTCCGATATCGAGGCAAACTCGGGCTGGATACAGCGAAGGAGGGTCTGTCAGAGTACCTGAAGCGCAGGGACCGCAATCTAGAGAAGCTACTTGAATATGCTGATATCTGCCGGATCAGACCACTGCTGAAGACCTGGCTCGATGCTATGGTTTAGAAGCAGACTCGGGAAAAGGGATGAAAAGAGAAGTGAAGAACAAGGCGGCTTCAGTAAGAGCAAGACTTGCGAACCTTGCAAAGGCTGAAGCCATTGATTTTGATGCTCTGCTATTGCGATACTTCCAGGAAAGGCTTCTCTACCGCCTGACAATATCGGAGTTCTCTGACCGGTTTGTGTTGAAGGGAGGGCTCCTGTTGATCTGTCTTGAGATACCAAGATCCCGTCCAACGAAGGACATCGACTTTCTCGCAGAGCGTATTCGAAATGATCCTGTGGAGCTCGAACGTGCTTTCGGCGTTATCGCTGACGTGCCCTGCACCGATGGTGCAAAGTTCTATCCCTCGTCCATAGCCACAGAACGCATAAAAGAAGATACGGACTACGAAGGAATACGGCTCAAGATCGATGCGAGTCTCGGACAGGCGAAGAAGAGGCTTCAAATCGACATTGGGTTTGGCGATGTGGTTGTGCCGGAGGTCGGAACGATGGTGTTCCCGACATTGCTGGAAGAGAAACCGCCCAGAATCAAGGTTTATTCGCTAGAAAGCATTATCGCTGAGAAGTTTGAGGCCATGATTAGGCTGGCTATGGCCAACAGCCGTATGAAAGACTTCTATGACGTATACACTCTTTCCGCCGGTCATGACTTCCAGGGCAGGATCCTCATGGATGCAATCGAGTCAACATTTCGACAGAGAGCAACACCTATGCCTGAGAACCCCTTGGTTTTTCGAGCAGAGTTCGATCAAGACAAAGGTAGACAGCAGCAGTGGGTTGCGTTTCTGCGCAAATCGAGACTCCAAGACCTGGACCTCAAGTTTGAACAGGTTATGAAAAGGATTACTACATTCCTGACCCCGATTGTACAATCAGTGCGAAGTAAAGAAAAATTCAAGAAACCGTGGGATTCGAAAACAGGATCGTGGAAGAAGTAACCCTCATGTTCAAGTTCGACCTTCTCTTCTGTCACAAAGGCGCTTCCAGAGTTGAAGACTTAGGCCGTGGGGACAGGAATAAACCTATAAACTTTTGACCCAAAATGTAAATGTGTAACGCCTGGCACGGATTTGTCGGCTTCGCCGCCCGAACCTATATAGAGGTATCCTCGAGAGGCATAGCCTCTCAAGGATTAACTCTTTCTAGGAAGCTCACTGCGCGAGTGCCTAAAACCCTTAGAAAGGTAATCCCATGGCTATCGCCACGGGAGCAAAAGTACCTCGCGGCGCCGAGTGGCGCCGCGGGCCCTTTTTCTCACCGAATCTTTTTGCAGAGGTATCCTCGCGCGACGGAGTCGCGCAAGGACTAACTCCCTCTAAGCCTCAACTTTCGCTGCCGCTCGGTTTCGCCGGCGAGTGACAAAAATCTATATTAAGGTATCCTCGAGAGGCATAGCCTCTCAAGGATTAAAAATACCTCATGCCGTCCCTCGACGGCCCAAATAGAGGTATCCTCGCGCGACGGAGTCGCGCAAGGATTAACTCTTTCTAAAGCTCAATCGTCGCTGTCGCTCGATTTCCCTAAGAAAGAGTAAATACCCCAGGCTGGATTCGGACCAGCGACCCCCGGTTTAGGAAACCGGTGCTCTATCCACTGAGCTACTGGGGCAACTTCAAACGTAAAATGTAGAAGTTAGAACTATGATCTCGTTACACGTAAGATAGCAGTGAGGGCAGCGCATGTCAATAAGGTTGTGGGCACCGAGAATCGAAGCTTGATATGTAGATTTTGACCCTCCGGAGATTGCTTCGCCACCACGACTACGCCCTTCGTGGCTTCGTCGGGCTACGCGCAGGGCAGGCATGTGTTGTATCCGATAGTGTATGGAGTTTTCACCCTCTCTCTTACTC
>SOJN01000014.1 GCA_004376575.1 candidate division TA06 bacterium
GATGTAGCAGGTTACCCATCTCCCCTTGCTCTTCAGATTGAGGACCTCAGGCTTTTTGTCGACTGTTGCGTCCAGAATCCTTTGGCTAGGCCCGAGGTCGTAAGCAATAACATAGTCAGGGTACCACTGGCACAACTCGAACAGGATTGCTCGGCTGGTGTCCCAGTCAGTCGAGAATGCCAGACCACCGGCAGCGCTCGGAAACGGCCCGCTAAAGAGAAATCCTGTATACTGGCCCACGGTCGGGTCGAACTGGTAGATGCGATTACCCCAGGTGTCTCCTTGTGTAGAAATCCAGAGCCAGGGACTGCCCTCAGAGGCATCATCCCATGCCAGGCCCCAGACCCAGTATGAGTATGGATTCGGGTAGGAGGCAACGACAACTCCTGTTGTATCTATCTTCACAATTGGCAGAACCCCATGACCTACCCAGAGGTATTGTCCATCCCACGCAAGACCCCAGTTAATATCGTAAGGCCCAGGGAACTCGTAGAGTACATTCCCGAACCTGTCAAAGGCAGTTATCATCGAATCGTCGCTTCCGAAGAAATAGTCATGGTCTTGCCTGTAGGCCAGGTCCATCCATCCCCAGTCGAGAGAAGAGGAGTTCCTGCTCTTCTGTGCAAATTCCCTCAGGTAGTTCCCATTCCTGTCAAACACATAAATCATGTTTGAATCACCGGGATAGTTGTCTCCTGCAAGGTAAAAGCAATTCCCGTCGAATTCCATCCCGCCCAATCCATTATCTCCCGCAAAAGAAAAAGACCATATCGAATCCCCAAAGCTAGTCATCGGACTGGTATCAGGCTGTTCCTGTTGTTCTTCAGAAGGCTTCACATCAAAACCCGGTGTCATCATCGGCTCAGACATGGCCATTGCAGAGCCTCCCTCTGCAGGTGTATGGATCTGGATGTTGCCCCCTCCCAGGAAGCCTCCCGCGGAGTAATAAGGATTCCCGTCTGTGTCGTAGACATATATGCTGAACCTGTCCCTTCCCTGGCCGGGCTCGCCACGGTCCTCAACCTCACATTCGAATCTATATCCACTCGTCCCATCGACCCCGCATAACCCTGAGAAATCAGCCACGGTGTCTCCATGCACAACTAGGGTTTCTATTGTGTCGCTGTGGACCTTCATCTTTGCCGCGTGGTCATTGAACTGGAGCTGGCCCCAGGTCACCCCACCCTCAGAATGCACATTGAACCCAAAGGTTCTCTTATATGCAGAACCAAGGGAGACTCCAGGAATCCAGCCCCCACCAGTGACCAGAGCTGACACACCGTAGGTCTCCAGAATCGCTAGGTGCCAGCCAAACCAATCCACGTCTGTTGAACAAGTCACAATGTTTATCCCACTGATGCACTGCACCGGAAGCTCAAAGAGGCTCGCTGCAAATCCTCTGTTCATGTGGAACACATCTCCCGGACCTAGTATTATTGTGCCATTGAAAGATATCAGCTCCTCGGTCCCGCTTGAATCATCTGCCTGAGTGAAAAGGAACAGTGTTGCCGAATCCGCCGTGACACCGGCGAAATCGGAGCTACTGCTGGCATTTTCTAATGACTCAGCACCATCGTTAATTATTATTTGCCTCCTTGGCTCTGAGGGGTGACTGTAGAGAACCACGAGTGCCTCGCCAAATGTTTTGTACAATACCGATACAGAGTACGGGTAGACACCATTCCCTGTCACAAACGGAGTCACATCCCAGCGATAGGCACAGAGCTCATAAAACGCTTGGCCTCCAGATCCCCAACCTGAATCATGATCAAAAGGTAGGACCGCAGGCAACGGGTTGCCGTCAAAGGTGGCGGATGCGGAATCCGTATCCGCATACTGCCAGGACGCCTCGTACATGTACGCCCAGACGATGCTTGCATCTAGGGGAATTCCTGAGATGGTGAAGGCCCCTGACTGTGCTTCAGTTGCCACTACATCTACCACAACACCACCATGCCCGCTCCAAGTGAGAAATGTCGTTGGAGGGTTGTCGCCGTCTACGCAAGGAATCGTGTCCTGAATCTCCGATTCCTCTGCAAGCGGAACCACTGTGGGCGCCGGCATTGGTTTGCTGGGTTTAGCGATAAGAAGAGGGACGTCAAGTATCAAAACAAGAAGGCTTATCCCGGCCGAGATGGCCATACCCAAGGGGAATCTCGTGCCATTCATAACTCCCTCCCGACAGAACTGCATTTCGTATCTTGAGGGCAGTCTCCCGTAACCGCCCACTCGAATAATAGCACATTCTTCGGTATTTGCAACACTTTTGGCGAAGCCGCCGCGCAGTCCTCCAGCGTCCTCTGAGGAGACCCGGACGTAGATGGCTGCGTGGTACTTGGGAAGGTGGAATTGCATGAAAGGTAAACCCTGATCCTCTCCAGAGAAGATCTTCACTTTGCGGCGGTCGGAGGAGTCTTTCTTCCGACGCATTGGTCCTTTTTAGTCTATGGTTGCCGTAAACTCGAACTGTCCACCATCGGTCCATCCACGAAAGATACCTATGCCATCGCCGGTGATATTGCCAGCTTCGCCGCCCT
Source organism: candidate division TA06 bacterium (assembly GCA_004376575.1). Classification (NCBI taxonomy): domain Bacteria; species candidate division TA06 bacterium. The sequence goes on from SOJN01000014.1 coordinate 2,538, forward strand.
GCCATGGACCACTCATGCCGGATACGTAGAAGCCTCCACGCGCAATTGTTACCGAATCAACTTCAGTTGTGTCTGGGAAAAGCACAGATGACAAGAAAGTGAGTGAGGTATCGACAAACAAGGTGCAGAGTCTATAATCGTGTTGCTGCACTGCACCAGATGTATCGAGGTACGCACAGAAGAAATCACCGTAGGCGCGATATGCATCGGCTCCATCAGAGGAACTCCATGTGACAATCAGATCGCTGCCAAAGGGAATCGTATCGATACCGGAAGTGTCGTGAGATGTTATCGCGAAACGACCTGGCAGTTTGATGCTCGCCTGTGAAATACCTGGACTACCATCGGCCTTCGTATGTTCTATCCGGAGTCTGGCTGAATCTCCCGCTGATATAGGGAAATCCGGGTCAAAGAACCGATATGAAGCTCGATACATATCATAGGGGATTTTGATGTCGTTAACATAGACCGCCGGAATCCCCGATACATTAAGCACATCCACTCGAACATCGCTTGTCGTATCCCAGAGGAAGGGAGATTCGAGATAAGCCAGAACATAGATCGGTAGAGTACCGGCAGGACCTTCAGGCCCTACTGGTCCCCTACAACCGACAATCAATCCCACTAGGACAACTGTCAGGGTGAGAACGATGGTCCAGGATGTTTTTATCACAGACATGTTGACCTCCTTTGTACGTCTGCTTTCATGAACCTTTTTTCAGAGTACCGTACACGCTGACTGTCAAGCGCTGCGGATTTAAGATGAACATGGTCATTTTGGATGAGAATGCGTAAAGGGCCACGAATCTCAGCAGATTGTACCTGATCCAAATCAGCAAAGCGGGCTCATGCAGTCAGAAGTCACCGCATTAGCATCATTTTCTTAGTATTTTTGAAGTCCCCGGCGCATAGACGACAGAAGTACACACCGCTGGGGAGATTTCGTCCCGCAGTATCTGTACAGTCCCACTGGATACTGCCTTGTACAGATGTACGGTCAGTGATGAGGATTTCTCGCCTTATTCTGCCTCCCAGGTCATATATCTGAATCTTCACAGGCTCTCGATTTGGTGTGCCATAGGAAATCGTGACTGACCCAAAGGAGGGATTAGGTAAGCACTCAAGTCTTGCTGCTTCAACCAGATGCCCACGTATATCACGCCGGGATTCTTCCTCGATTCCGGGCACACTGTAGTTGTAGGCGGCCCAGACATCCACTCGACCCGCACCGTAAAAGTTGTCTTTCCCAGGCTCACCGAGGTCCACGGCAGTCATCTCCAACAAACTGTCTATCTCAGCTGGAGTAGAGAATGGATAAGCAGAGCGAAGAAGCGCTACAGCACCCGCTACGTGAGGGCTAGCAAAGCCGGAGGACCCTCCCCCTGGTCCCATGTAGGCCGTGTCACTCCTATAATCAAGAGAGATAAGATCTACGCCTGGGGCACTCAGGTCAGGTTTGAGCAGACCTATGAGATCAGGATCCCCGGGAACATAGGGGAAGTCAGGCCATACTGTAGGTCCTATTTGGTCCCCGATGCAAGAGTCGAAAGAATCAATAGCTGCACCAGCAATGACGCCAGCGGGCTCACCTCTAAGGGTCTGATCAGGATGTAACCAAGGTGGTGGAACGGCAGCCGGCATCCACACTCGACGGGGGATCTGTCCTGTACCGTACCCTGGATTTGCCACGATAGTCCTCCCAGAATCCGCTACGATTGTAAGAATGTCCCGCCACCAATCTCGACGCCACCCATCAGCATCCGCCCAGCCAACCGCAAGACAGATTATGTCGGCCCCATTGTCAACCGCATACCATACGGCTTCCCATATGTCGTTCTCACTCCCATTACCCAGGGAGTCAATCCACTTGAGGGACATGAGCATTGCCTCTGGCGCAACACCAGTGGAGAAGCCTGCAGTGCCATCTCCCAAAACAAGTCCTGCGATATAGGTACCATGCCCATTGTCATCCATCGGGTCTCCATCACCATTCACAAAATCATAACCCAGATAATCATCTACATAGCCGTTCGAATCATCATCTATTCCATTGTCAGGAATCTCGTCTATGTTAGTCCATAGATGGTCGGCCAGATCCACATGGGTATATCTTGTTCCCGTATCCAATATGGCAACTACCACTCCAGCCCCCCTTACGCCCGCAGCCCAAACACTGTCTGCTCCTATTTTTCTTACCCCCCAGCCGATCGGAGGCGCAAGAACGCTTTCCTTGATGGCCCACGGGACCCTGGGGCCCGATTCTCTTGCCAACCCAAGCATGTATGTGGGCTTCTTCTCCAGGCTATCATAGCCATCCGTGAAGCGACCGGCAGTGGCGAAACAAGAATCATTTGGGAGCGCTGCAAGCGAACAAAGGAGTCCAAAGGCCACGCCCACTAAGAACACCCTGGCAGCAAGACGGGGGCGCTGCGGTTCGATTGTCTTTTTTTTGTGAATTCGCCTGTTTGGCATATTCATCTCATATTTGAAAGGACTTGGGGACGGTGCATGAATTTCTAGCAAAATTCGTCTGCGAGAAACCGATACCGTCTGAGATTCTAACTTGCCTTTCCTTCCCTTCACGTAGCTGAACTCTACCCAAAATCAGCGCCCATGTCAAGCACCCTGTAACACCCCTGAACCTTGTGCAGGATTTGGGCTGGATCATCAGCAATATATACCTCGATCACTGTTGCGAAAGAATTTGACAACCGCCCGCGAATGTGGGAGAATTTCTCTGGACGGGGCAACTGCGGCGCCAACCGCCACCCCTTCAATTGTGGAAGACCCAAGTCAGAGATGTCGAGCCCTGTCGAAATGCACCGTCCCCAGGATCTTTTGAATCATGGACAGAGGCCGATGAACTTCTGGGAGCAACATTTTTCACGACTGCAATCTTCCCTTGCCGCTCAGATAGAACGTATCCGTGCCGGCTCCAAACATTCCACCATCAAGGGCGCTTCGATAGAGGTCGTCCTTCGGCGTGTGCTTGGGGAATACCTTCCGGGACATTTTTCCGTCAGACCAGGGCAACTTGCTAATAGCGGCGGCGAACTCAGTCCGCAGCTGGATATTATGGTGTACGATGGGAATGCGTTTCCCCGCTTGGCAGTCAATGAAGATTCATCGGTGATTGTATGCTGTGAGTCGGTGGTTGCAGTTGTCGAGTGCAAGACCTACTGGGATCAAGAGGAGGTCGAGAAGCACTATACTGCCACCGTCAATGTGGAGTGCAAACGGTGCGAGGAATTCCAAGACAAGGAGTTGCGCGCCGCATACTTCCTGCTCTTCCACGAGAGTGCAACGCCGGCATTGAGTCATTTCGCAGACGCAGACCGCTGCGTCGGTTTCTACTGCCTACTTGGTGACCGGTCGTGGTCATCTCCATTCGAGCAAGCTGACTTCAAGGATACCGAAGAGAACGTCCTACAAACGTTCTTCCAAGATCTTCTGATGCACTGCATGCGTATCGGTCAAGTGGAGATCGGGACCTTCGAGAACGCGTATAATGTCATAAGCAAGTATGTCGGCTGGAAAGCCCAGAGTGAAGAGGAGGCTTAGCAACTGGATGCACCCCACCTTGGCATTGCCCACCGCTTCGCGTTGATGTGGCAGGGGATCGAGACAGGATATGGTTGGGATATTGAGGCACTCTCAAAGGAAACGGGGAGAAACAGATAGGCCCAGCCTAAGTCTCAGGCGCCAT
>SOJN01000015.1 GCA_004376575.1 candidate division TA06 bacterium
TAGACCCCTTTTGCCCTATCCAGGTTAATTACAGGGAATGTCTTGAACTCCTCTCGTAGGAGGAGTCCGTCGAGAATCCGTTGGCCGTTCTGCTGGAGAATGCGATGCGTGGATTCCGGCATCATCTTGCGCGTGTAGTAGCCATCCACGGAGTCCAGGAAAGCCTGCAGAGCTCTTTCAGTCCCGCGGAGATCTCCACGTTCACACTGTTTGGCAGCGTGCCGAAGTTGGGCCTTGAGCGGGTCGGCCACTGATTCTTCGTCAATGTTTCCAAGCTCCTTGGATGTTTCAACCTGGTTGCTCAGGAGAATGATGGATCTGACTGCATCGGGTTTTCTCTTCCATTGAAGGGTTACGTCTAGAGCTGGACGCTTTAGATGAGTCTCGGCCGCCGCGCCACAACATACAAGTAGGGCGGCTACAAAACACCCTGCTGAGAAAAGGATTCTTTCCATCCGAACCATTTTACCCTTCAATCTTGTTGTTCTTAGAGAAACCTCACATGCCAGTGGCTTTGATAGTGTACTCAGTTGAGAACTCCATGCCGACGAAATATGTCCTCTAGGAGATCGGGGTGCAATATCTGCGGTTTCTGCACATCACAAGTTTTCCCAAACCTATGCTCGGAATGTGGCGTTTGCCAGAATTGACAATCCGGTGGGTCGTGGTTGCAAAGCGTGATGGGGCCGAGGTCGAAAAGTCCTCCCCATGTTATACTCATGTCATGCTCGGGGAGGGTGCAAGACTTTTTGACATTTCTCTTATACTTTGGGTGCATGGGCGCCCTCCATTTACTTCGCCAAAACTCACCCGAGTCTACCAGACTACCCTCATCCCGTCAACCCGCATCACCAAAAACATCACCAAATCCCCCCTGACGTGTACATGTTCACACGTGTACATGTGCGCACGTGCTCATATGCGCACATACGCACGAATGCATCCTCGGGGTCAGACATCGGAAATTGAATATTCACAACGTCGTCCTCTGAGCTCGATTCCTCAAAGGCGATATCCTCGTCACTTTCTGTGAGCGATTCTATCCCAGCCCAAGGCCAGAAAACACGAAAATCGAAGAGCGAAAATAGAAAATCGAGAATAGAAAACAGAACCAACAACCATGACAGGACAAGAAATTGGGAAGTTGAAGGCGTTATCATCCTCTTCTATTCACACGAAAATAGAAAATCATCCTCCCAACCACCGACAGACGCCTGATGTGGGATGTAAGAATGCTCAGGCTATACGCTGTACGATTGATGAAGCTATCAGTTGTCAGCTGGGAAGGGCATAAGGCCTTTGGGGTCAAACCTTTAGAATCAAATTTCGTGTTGAGCAAGCTGTACGATGGGCAAGCTTCTGGCCATCGGTCGCCCTTGGAGCCTGAGGTGATCGTTATGCTTAAAGTGCTATGTCGCCTGAGAAGCCGATATTTGAAGAGGGATCATCATATGACACATAGACGTGGGGGCCTGTTCCCGGGGAATACGCTCCACTACTGTGCCTCACCGAGAGCCAATCCACCCATTGATGGGCCTGCTCCACGCCACGCCGAATGATCAGCTTGTCTCTCTGGAGGATTTCCTGACTGCTCAGGTAGAATGTTATTTTGAAGGAGCACCCATTGGCCGAGCCCTCGTACGTTCCAGTCCCGCAAGTCTTGAGATCGCTTGCGATCCGGGTTACCAGTGCATTCAGAACCTTGTCCATTTTCACCTCCTTGTGGGCTGACAAGGAAGGTAGTCTTAGGGTGCCGGGAACTATTGTATACCATGGTGCTCTGGGTGTCAACCCCCAAATGGCAGTGAGACATAACGAGTTCGAAAATAGAAGCAGGGACCGCGAAATCACGAAGTTGAAGGCCTAACTGTTTGCAGATACGAGACTTACTCAAGACATGAGAAGTAAGACATAAGGTGTAAGACGACGGACATACAGACACGAAAATACAAAATCAAAACTTGAACTAACGAAAATCGCAATTCGAAGATCAAAAACGAAATAGATTCAGTCCGTCCCCTGACGGTAACCAAAAGAGGCCAGTGGCGAAGGATCTGCTGGTGTCAGATTGCTTCGTCGTCATTCGACTCTCCTCCGCCGGCTTGCGCCGACGAAGGACCAAATATGTCTCATCCCGCCTGCGGCGGGCTGGACCTATTT
>SOJN01000016.1 GCA_004376575.1 candidate division TA06 bacterium
TGTCATTGCGAGGAGGGAACCGACGAAGCAATCCACTCGGGTTGTTTCGAATTGATTTTTGATTTGGCCACCGTCAGGTGGCCTGGGCCTTTTTCCCCATTCGGTGAAACTCAAGACGAAATGTGTCTCGTGCCATCTTGCGATGGATCGGGCATATTTCCCTTGAAATCTGGGGGGGCGAGGGTATAATTATTCTGGAGTATCTGGGGGATAGGTGAATGAGGCTGGTAACGGCTGGGGTACTGGTTGCGGGACTTTTGTTTCCCCTGTCCAGTCTCCACGCCGACTACATAAGAATATCGAGTGACGGTACTATGACCAATGTGCCTGAGACTTCAGACCTCAAGGTCATAGTAGTCCGTCCTGTGGTGAAGCCCGTGAACCCGGGATACGACTCTTTGATCGATGAGTGCGCTGCCAGGCATAATCTGGAGCCCAGTCTGATCAAGGCCGTGATTGAGGCTGAATCAAACTATGATCCTTTGGCTGTCTCGCCAAAAGGAGCCATGGGCCTCATGCAGTTGATGCCTGAGACTGCTGAAATGCTCGGAGTCGACAGCCCGTTTGATCCCGAGCAGAATATTGAAGGTGGTTCAAAATACCTGTCTGAACTCCTGGAAGTCTTCCAGGGGAGACTGGACCTGGCACTCGCGGCCTACAACGCTGGTCCAACTGTGGTGGGGACTCTCAAGAGGATACCTCAGAATAGGGAGACTCCGAGGTACGTCAAGAAGGTTTTGAAAGTCTATGTTGACGAGGGCGGTGTCTTGCCTGAGACTTTTGATACCAAGGAGAAGGAGAAGACGGAAGAGCCAAAGTCGGAACCGGAGGAGCCCAAAGGAATAGTTTTTCTGTGTAAGGATGAGGAAGGCAGGACTGTGATAACGAACATACCAGTTCTCAGAAGCAATTGAATCCCCACAAAGCCTTACCTTCACGCACAACCGCTTTGACAAGGCACTTCAGAATTGGAAACAGACAGGCAGGCTGAACAAGAGAAAAGACCCAGATCAGGAATAAGAAGGAATTTGAGAAGAAAATTCCTGATGGGGATTGTCGCTATCCTTCCAATAGGCCTGACCATCTTTGTCTGCTGGTTCTTGGTGACCAAGATTGGCAGTCTGCTCGTCAGGCTTTTCGCGCGCATCCCGTATCTCAGGGAACTCCCGGAAATAGCTGTTGGCGCCATCGGATTTGTGGCTGTTATGGTCGTAATCTATCTGGTTGGCGTCCTCACTACCAGCATACTTGGAAGATGGATAGTGAGGTTCGTTGAGATTATGTTCACGAGAGTTCCTCTTGTGAGGGCCGTCTACACGTCCTCAAGACAGCTAGTGGAGACCCTGTTTGTGGACAGGAGCGCATTCAGAAGAGTAGTCATGGTGGAGTTCCCCAAGAAGGGGACCTATACTCTGGGCTTTGTTACCACTGACGATGCCTGGACTGTCAAACCATCACAGGCTAAGGCTCTACCCGTATTCGTCCCCACTACGCCGAATCCCACGTCGGGTTATCTGCTTCTGGTTCCAGAGCGTGAACTCATACCGACGAATCTCACTGTGGAATGGGCGATGAAAATTATCGTATCCGGCGGCATTGTTTCGCCAGAAATAAGGGAGATAGATGCACATTCTCACCAAGATAAGGAAAGCGGTTCAGGCAATTCTCAGGGGTAAACCCAGGATTGAAACTGAACAGGAACTGAGAGAGATGATTGCTCTCGGGGAGGCAGAAGGTATCATCACCGAAGAAGAGGAAGAGATGATAGAATCTATCTTCGAGATAGGGGAGACACCGATCGAAGAGGTGATGGTGCCAAGGGTGGACATGGTTTGCGTGCCAGCAAATGCTTCCATAGACAAGATTATTGATGTCTTCATAAAGGAGGGCCACTCAAAAATTCCAGTCTACGATGGTGAGATAGACAGCATGGCTGGAATTCTCTACATAGACGGGCTTCTCAGATTCTGGGGGACGAATGAGGACTACAGAGCCATAGAGTTCGTTCGTCTGCCTCACTTCGTACCTGAGAGCAAGAAGGTTCTCGACACCATGAAGGAGTTTCAAGAGAAAAGGCTTTCTATTGCAATTGTGTTAGACGAGTATGGCGGAGTGAACGGTCTTGTGACCATGGAGGATCTGGTTGAGGAGATAGTTGGAGAGTTCGAGGATGAGTTTGACAAGGAAGAAAAACCATATAAATTATTGAAGAACGGGTCTTATGTGGTGAGTGGGGGAATGGAAGTGGACGACCTGAACGACTTATTGGGTACTCGGTTCGAGGAAAAGGAGATTCATACCCTGGGAGGCCTAATTACAAGTAGGCTGGAAAGAATACCCAGGAAGGGAGAGGCCTTTAACATGGATGGCCTTAACGTTCAAATTCTTGAGGCTACTAAACAGAGGATATATCGCGTGCTGATAAGGAAGGAGGGCGAAAAAAAGGACTAATCCAATCCACTTTGCACGCTTGAGATTGTAATGGTCGAGACTAAGGAGGGAAACGTGAAAGTCCTGTTGTGTTCTATTTTATGTACACTCATTCTAGCTTCGGCTCTTGCTGCACATGCAGGTACCGGGGATCAAATGTTGGTGAGAATCTTTGGGAATCCGGCTGAGATCCACCACAGGGGTCTGGATGTTGTGGGCTTCAAGAGGTTTGAATCGGTGGATGCTATAGTAGACGCTGGTACCTACGCATACCTTGTCTCACAGGGTTACAGTATGGAGATTCTGATAGAAGATATTGAAGAGTACGACAGCATGATTCTTGGTGTGTATCATGGTTTACAGGTTGTTATGGACAGTCTTGCTTCCATCGCGATCAACCATCCCGGCATAGCAAGGTTGGATACTCTTCCCTACACAACGTATCAGAACAGGCCTCTGGTCGTTCTCAAGATCTCTGACAACGTGGGTACTGAGGAAGACGAACCTGAGGTATTCTTCTTTGCTATGCACCACGCCAGAGAGTGGCCGACGGTGAACATAGTCCTGTTTGCTGCTGACACGCTCACCAGTGGTTATGGCTCTGACGCTCACATAACAGAGGTGGTCGATTCAAGACAGATATGGCTTATGCCTGTCGTCAATGCCGACGGGTACTTCTATTCCTACGACCAAAACCATGGGTGGTGGAGAAAAAACAGAAGATTTTTTCCCCAATACGGAACATATGGCGTGGACCCGAACAGGAACTATGGGGGTTCTTACAACGGGTCTCCTATCGGTGAATGGGGTTCTACTGTTGGAGCCACTTCAAGGAATCCGGACGAGAACGTGTATGCCGGTCCGGAGCCCGTGTCTGAAGAGGAAATCAAAGCTGTGAACCAAATGGTCAAGGATCACGATTTTGTCTTTACCGTAAGCTACCACACCCACGGCGAAATGGTAATGTGGCCCTGGGGCTATTCGAACAACTTGCACGTTCCGGACGATGCCCTGATTTCTGACATAGGCCAGGAGATGGCTTCGAGGATAACGCAACAGGACGGCAGCGGGACTTATGATTATTTCCAGAGCGCAGGCCCGGGCCTGTATCCCACGAGCGGGAGCACTAATGACTGGGTATACGGCTACACTTACTACCACAAAGGATCCAACTTGCTTCCATTTACAGTTGAGGCATGCACAGACTTTCATCCAAATCAAAGCGTCCTCGATCAAGTCTGTAGAGAAAACTTCGATGGAATGATATACCTCTGCGATGTTGCCGACTCGGTCAAGAACCTGCTTGTTCCGTATGTGCTGCCGCCCATAGTTGCTCCTCTGGACACGATTTCTCCTCCTGATTTTGACATTGTGTGGACCCAGCGAAATCCTCTGGCGAATGCTGAGTTGTATGAGCTGCAGGAGCTGTCGGGCCTGACAGTCGTAATGGATTCGGCAGAAGATGGCACAGGCCTCTGGGACATGGACGGATTCACCATAAGTTCTGCAAGAAAGCACGATGGGATATACAGTTACTATTCGACAATCGGGTCTCCAGCAGCAGAGACTGTTGTTGCCATGACAACCAAACTTCCTCTTCCTGTAATGGAGAACGATTCGCTCTCGTTCTGGTATTACTGTGACATAGAGAATCTGTGGGACTATGGTTATGCGGAGGTTGCAGTTGATGGAATGGAGTGGGAGATCCTGGAACAGTTTACCGGCGTGAAGGGTTGGGACAGACTCGCCTACAGTCTGGAGGATTACGTAGGCGGCTCCATCTTCATAAGATTCAGATATACGGTTGACCAGAATGTGTGGGGCGAAGGTCTTTACATAGACGCAATAAGTCCTGTTGCAGATTTCGATTCAACGGCCATAGTGTCTTCCGCCATAACTGATACCTTCTGGTCGTTCAGTGGAAAAGATCCCGGTGAATACTGGTACCGGGTCAAGGGCTATAACACTTCCAGGGATTGGGGTCACTATGGTCAGCTGGTTCACACCCAGGTCGCTGTTGGTGTCGCGGAAAGGGATACCCGTGACTTGCGGAGCCGGCAAGTACTCCTCCAGAACCGACCCAACCCATTCAAAACTTCCACCACCATATCCATGGTGCTGCCCGCTGGGCGGGGGACACACAATATGAGGATATTCGACCAGGCCGGCCGGGTGGTGAAGACCTTTGTATTGAACGATGGAGATCCACTCTCGGCAAGCTCAGGTCATTCGGTTGTGTGGGACGGAGCGGATGACAGAGGAAGAGAGGTTCCCTCAGGAGTATATTTCTACAGTATCTCCTCCTCGATGGGTAGAATGACTCAAAAGATGGTCTTGGCCAGATAGGAGAAGAGCATGACACGCACCGTGGTTTCCCTGCTGATCGTTTCGATTGTCCTCTTCACCCTGTGTACTTTATCCCACGGAAATAGTATTCCGGTCACAAGGTGGGTCTCACCTGACAATAGCAGACCGACGAGCAGAGCTGAGTGGGTCGCTGGTAAGAGTATTAAGACTGACCCTTACATCAAGATTGTACCAGGGTTTACAGGTCTGGCAACTGACTTTTTGATAGTGGTCAACACTGACCTGTATCCACTCATTTCCTCCGACCTTGCCGGATACATGAACAATCTTCAGAATGACGGATTCTCTCCGTCGGTCATCACGTGTGATGACGTTCAGAGCCTGGATGCTTGCGACAGCTTGAAATCAGTTCTCTCCTTCTACCACGCTGATGGCCTTCAGGGAGCAGTTTTCATTGGTGATCTTCCGATAGCCTGGTTCCATATGCTGGACGATTTCAATGGAGATTCTGTTTTCGAAGGCTATGAGGAATTTCCATGTGATCTCTACTACATGGACCTGAATGGGGAATGGCTTGACACGCTGAGGTGGAACGGCTTTTCGTTCGAACCCGGTAGAGACAGCATCCTTGACGTGCACAGGGGAGAGGTGATTCCTGAGATATGGGTGGGAAGACTTATGCCATCTCCAATTGGCGATGAGGATTCGTTGCTGCATGAGTATTTTGTGAGGGACAGTATCTACAGGTGTGACGGTTTTCCCATTCCTATACGCGCTCTCGCGTTTGTGGATGACGATTGGGAATGGTGGGCTGGCGAGTGGTCAGACAACATTCGCCTGACTTACCCGGACGTCATGACAGTAGCTGACAGGGAGTCGACAATAGCCGACAATTACAGGTACGGGCTGGCGGAAGGGTACGAATGGATATCTGTGTTTGCTCATTCGTGGCCCGGTGGTCACGGATTCAAGTACGGTATGGATCAGTGGAGCTATTTCTATGCCTCTGAAGTCCCCATTGTCGAGCCCGATGCCAGCTTCTACAACTTATTCGCGTGTTCTAACGCGAGATTCGTTGAAAATGGATACATGGGCGGAATGTATGTTTTTGCCAGGCAATACGGTCTGGGGGCGCTCGGAACCACCAAGACAGGTTCCATGCTCAACTTTGATGAGTTTTACTATCCACTGGGAAAGGGCGCGACAATTGGAGAGGCTTTTAAGGATTGGTTCTTGACCAGAGGACTGGATGGATATCAGACATGGGAGTCTTCATGGTTCTATGGGATGACGCTCTTGGGCGATCCCACTCTGAAGGTTAGATTTGCGGTGGGGATTGAGGCTGAAATCGATGAAGTCCGATCATCTCCGGTTATGTCGTTGAAGGCGCATCCCAATCCATTCAAAGGAGTAACAACCATTCACTACATTCTCAGAAGCAAGAATCCCGAGAATGCAAAACTGAGCATATACAACGCAGCAGGAAAGGTGGTGAAGTCCACAGGATTGAGTTCTGCCAGAGAGTATGTCAGTTGGGACGGGAATTCTGATGCAGGGGAGCGTTTGCCTTCAGGAGTTTACTTCTGCAGGCTGCAGAGCGACGGGGAAACCTTGACAAACAACCTGATCCTGATCAGGTAGACAAGGAGGGGTGGAATGAGTCTCAAGACTTCAGTGTCGGTTCTTGTTCTGATTGCTCTTTTATTTATCTCATTCTATGCTACCGCGATGCCCATCCATCCTGATCTGCTGGCAAGACTGAAGCAGGAAGGCAAGCTGGACGCTGTGGTAGAACAGCTCCAGGCGGCAAGAGAGAAAGGTGTTTTCGCTCCCAACCCCCGTCCGCCCAAGTTGATCGGAGCACAAACTGCAGTTAACCAGCCGGCCATCGTTATCCTCGTCGATTTTACAGACAATGTGGCAGACACTATAAACTACCCGGCAGCCCACTTCGATTCCCTTCTCTTTTCACAGGGGATATACCCGACCGGGTCAATGCGGGACTACTATCTGGAAAATAGTTACGGGAATATGAACATAACAGGAACCGTTACCGTGTGGCTCCGTATGCCGCAACTATATACCTATTACACGAATGACAGCACCGGCTTTGGAACCTATCCACGGAATGCTCAGAAGCTGACTGAGGATGCGATAATGGCTGCAGATCCCTTTATTGATTTCTCCAGTTTCGACGCGGATGGCGACGGGTATGTAGATGCACTTTTTGTGGTTCATGCCGGGCCGGGTGCAGAAGTAACAGGCAATCCGAATCACATATGGTCCCACAAATGGCAGACGTCAGTTCCCATTCCCGTGGACGGTGTTCTTGCCTCTACATATTCGATGGAGCCCGAAGACGGCAAAATAGGTGTGTTCTCTCATGAGCTGGGGCATGTCTTTGGTCTCCCCGACCTGTATGACTATGGCTACGACTCAAGAGGTCTGGGAGGTTGGTCTGTCATGGCTGGTGGTTCATGGGGTAACGGCGGTGTGACGCCGGTCCACTTTGATGCATGGTCAAAGACCAAACTCGGGTTCGTAACACCTGTCGAACCGGCGGCAGGGACGCTCTTCGCCGTCGAGTTTCCACTTGTTGAGTATGTGCCGGTGATTTATAAACTGTACATGGATAATATTCCTAACCACGAGTACTTCCTCGTTGAGAACAGAAGGATTACAGGATTCGATGCGTACCTTCCAGGCCCAGGGCTGTGCATCTACCATTGCGACGACACAGTAAGTACGGGCAATGATCTTCAGTGGTATCCAGGTTATACGGATTCCGGTCACTACCTGGTTGCGCTTGAGCAGGCTGATGGGCTTTGGGAACTGGAACAGGATTACGGCGCTGACATGGGAGATCCATATCCTGGGACAACAGGGAACCTGGTGTTCAATGATACAACTACGCCGAATTCGAGCAACTACTCATTTCTATCAACCGGGGTTTGTGTTGACTACATATCACCGCCTGCCGATACCATGACCGCAAATCTTTGCGCGGGAGACCCTGTCGGGATACAAGAACAAGACCGAGAATTGAAAATTGAAAATCGAGTATTACTTCAAAATATGCCCAATCCGTTCTATAGTTCGACCATGATTTCTTATTCCGTTCTAGCGTTTTCCCAAGTCAGCCTCCAGGTGTTCGATATTAGCGGGAGGTTTGTGCAGACCCTTGTCGATGAACCTCAGGGGCCGGGAGTGTATCAGGTCCACTGGGACGGCAAGGATAGCTCCGGCAGAGGAGCAGGGAATGGTCTCTACTTCTATCATCTTGAGGCGGGACACTTCACTGCCACCCGGAAGCTCATCCTGATAAGGTGATCGAAAGCGGAAGCTTGTGCCGCTGAAGTTCGCAGCCAATCACACTCGGGGCTAGCTGACATTCGCAGTCGTATTCTTACATCTTCTATATTTTACCTACCCCTTAGGCAATAGTTGAATTGAGGCTTGGATATGGCGTGGTTCTACCTGTTTTTCTTCATAACCGGCGCTACTGGACTCATTTATGAGACTACGTTTGCCCGGCAACTCCAACTCGTATTCGGCAGCACCCTGTCGGCGGTCTCAGTTGTCGTTGCTGTATTTTTTGGAGGGATGGCACTGGGCGCTGCTCTGTTGGGAAAGTATGCCGACCGTTTCTCTCCCATCCGCTTCTACGGTATCCTTGAGATTGGGAGCGGGCTATTGGCTTTGTTGGCTGCTTTTTTGGTGCCTCAGATCAGAAATCTCTATGCTCACCTTTATCCTCTTCTCCCGGCCTCGGGCTATCTGCGAACTGGCACTCAAGGGGTTCTGACAGTTATCCTCCTGTTGCCTCCAACACTGTTAATTGGGGCTACTCTGCCAGCGCTTTCTCGTGGGCTAACAGTTTCGTTTGGAAAACGGTTCACGCGGATCGGTGCACTGTATGGGCTCAACACCTTGGGCGCTGCATTTGGTACAATATTGTGTGGTTTCCTGCTTTTGGAACATCTTGGCTATGGGATGTCGATTCTGTCAGCAGCATTGGTCAATATCTCGATTGGACTCATAGCTTTGATTCTGGCTCCTCGCTTCGCGACAGCGTTCTCTGCCGCCAAACAAGGCAGGAGCAAAAGACAAAGGGTGCCGAGGAGCGATAATGCCGCCTCGAAGCGGCCAAATCAGCAAAAAGGTCTTTCTCGTCTAATACTCTTACTCGCGGGGCTTTCCGGTCTGGCTGCTCTTGGATACGAAATCGTCTGGTTCCGTATTTTGAGTTTCTCAGTTGTGGTGGACGCGTATGCATTTGCTCTGATGCTTGGAGTCTACCTGTTGGGGATCGGTGGAGGGAGCCTCGTTGCTGCCTGGCGTTTCCGTCGAAGCCAGGGTTCTCTTTTAGAACTCGGACTCTTGGAAGTTGCTCTTTCCATCTTTGCAGTCGTGGGATTCATAGGTCTCATTCTGTTGAAGTTCCATATTCCCCAACCCGTAACCGGGGATCCCAATTTCTGGTGGAAAGAGCTGGTCAGCACTTCCTTGCTGGCGATAATTCTGATTCTGCCTGCCACTTTGATTATGGGTTATGTTTTCCCGATGTTGGTCTCGCTATATACTTCCCGGAAGGACAGACTCGGCGCTCAAGTGGGAAAGGTCGTTGCCGTAAACACTCTGGGAGCTATTGTTGGCAGTATCATCAGCGGGTTCATCTTTATACCGCTCGTAGGGATTCAAAAGAGTCTCATCCTTTTCGCCGGTTTGTCTGGAGTGGTAGGAATAATTGCCCTGACCTTTGGACCGATGCAAACCATATCGCGTACGCTGTCACTCGTGTTTAGCGTACCATTGATTGTCCTCAGTTTTTTGCTCGTGCCTCTCCGGTCCGATTTTGGGTTCTTGCAGATTCCGGGCCACAAGAAAGCTCAGCTTCTTTACTATAGAGAGAGTGCAGACCAGACCGTGATGGTTACCAGAGATGTTGGTGGAAGGAAGATTCAAAGGCTGATTCTCAACCAGCAACAAGCCACCTCAACCAGCCTGCCGGGGCAACGAAAGAATCAGCTTCTGGGGCATCTCCCACTGTGGGCATGCCCTGATGCACGAACGGCGCTCGTAATCTGCTTTGGAAGCGGAGGCACTTTTGGTGCGTTGGGTGCTTACGACCTGGAACGGGTGGATTGTGTTGAAATCTGTCCCGCCGTGATTGAAGCAGCCCATCTATTTAGCAGATGGAATGGGGACGTTCTTTCCAAACCAAATGTGCGGGTGATAGTGGACGATGGTCGCAGCTATCTTCTCACAACCCAGGAGAGCTACGACATTATCACCTTAGAGCCGATGCACCCAGGCTTGAAGGGTGTTTCGTCTCTCTACAGCCTTGAATTCTACATGGAAGCACGCAACAGACTGCGGCCGGGTGGTGTGCTTTGTCAGTGGATTCCCCTCTATGGTATGAATGGGGAAGATGCTCGTTCTCTAATTGCCACAGCTACCGAGATCTTTCCTCAGAGTAGTCTATGGCTTGTTGGAGCAGAGGGGATTCTAGTTTGCGCCCGAGACTCGCTTTTTATAGGGTGGGATTGGCTCCAGAAGAAGTTTGGCGATGGCGAAGTCCAAGCGGTTCTTCGCCAGGTTCGGCTTGAGGACCCGTGGGCAATTCTTTCGGGCTACTTGCTGGGTCCTGAAGGCTTAAGAGATTTTGTGCAGGGCGCGCCGATCGTGCGGGATGATCGCCCTTTTACCGAGTATTCAATACCCCGCCACAAACACATTTTTCCATGGGATGAAATGCTCACTCTGGTCGAGAAGCGAGAATCACCAATGGCCATGATGAAAGGAGTGTCGAAGGAGGAAATTGACTCCTTGGAATCGCTGTGGACTGAGAGGAAGAATGTCTGGGTCGACAGGGACCGGGGATTCGCAGCCTTTTCTCAGGGCGATATGCCTCGTGCACGGAGATATCTTGAAGCCGCCTATCAGCAGAACCCGTCGGATCGTTATACAGCCCACTTCTTGGAAGAAGTGTATTGGAAATATGGGCTGAGATACGGTCGTCAGGGGTTGGTAGACGATGCTGTGGAAGCCTATCGTATGGCGGCACATGTAGAACCGCGGGATCCAGAGAGTCATTTTTATCTTGCAGTCGCGCTTGCCAACGTCGGGCAACGACAGGAAGCGGTGAAAGAAGCTCGTATCACACTGGAGCTTGAACCTGAACACCGGGGTGCAAAGAGCCTGCTGGATAGACAAGGTTCCAATCGCTAAGAGCCCTGTGCGGTAGCACAAGAACGATGGGGCTCCAAATCACGGATTACTGAACAAAGGAGGGCTTTCGCGCCCGTTTCGTTTGCATTAAAAAATCATCGACAACTCTTTTAGTGGTGTGCTTTATGCTTGACCGGGGATGACGATCCATCTAGACTGTGTACAAATCCTGGAAGGGGGGAATTGTGAACGAAAGCATCCGAAGCCGGGTCATCTGGCCGTTAGGTTTGGCATTTGCGATTTGCTGCGCAGTTTCTCTTATTCCTGTGTCATCGTTTGGACAGATTACTTTTGAGAGGACCTACGGAGGCGGTTTTTCTGATGTCGCCCATTCTGTGGTGCAGACTCTGGATGGTGGTTATGCCATCGCAGGGTTCACATGGTCTTCAGGTGCAGGCGTTTCTGATGTTTACCTGATCAAGACAGACTCTCTGGGGAGTGTTCTTTGGGATTCGACCTACGGCGGGATTTCTTATGATGTTGGCTATTCTCTTCAGCAGACGTCTGATGGCGGGTACGTTATCACGGGGTACACACGGTCGTCCGGTGCGGGCCTAAGCGATGTCTATCTGATGAAAACGGACTCCTTGGGGAATACTCTCTGGGATACGACCTACGGTGGTGACTCCATTGATATCGGCAATTCTGTAGTCCAGACTTCGGACGGAGGGTATATCATTGCCGGAGAAACGCAGTCGATCGATCCGGGCATATCTGATGTCTATCTAATCAAGACTGACTCTTTAGGGAGCGTTGTCTGGGAGATGACCTACGGCGGCGCTTCCGATGATTTGGGATATTCTGTCCAGCAGACTTCAGATGGTGGCTACATCATTGCAGGACTCACATACTCCTTCGGAACAAGCGGCGGAGACGTTTACCTTATCAAGACAGACTCGCTGGGGGGCGTTGTCTGGGACACGACTTATGGTGGGATTCTTTATGATGCCGGACATTCTGTCCAGCAGACCTCAGACGACGGATTCATCATCGGAGGGCACACGTCGTCCTTTGGCGCGGGTCTTGGTGATGTCTATCTTATCAGGACAGATTCTCTTGGGACTGTTCTCTGGGATACGACGCACGGTGGTGATTCCAGTGATGTAGGCCTTTCTGTCGTGCAGACTCTGGACGAAGGATATGTCGTAGCAGGGTACACATGGTCCTTCGGTTCAAGTGAGTATGATGTATACATAGTCAAGACAGACTCCCTTGGGAGTGTTCTGTGGGAAAGGACCTACGGTGATAGTGTGGATGATCGCGGTTATGCCGTCCAGCAGACCGTGGACGGTGGGTATATTGTCGCGGGGTATACTCGGTCAATGGGTGCAGGGGTGAATGATGTTTACCTGATAAAGACGGACGCCAACGGGATGGTAGTAGGCTTGGAAGAACAGGGTTCAACGTTCAAGGTTGAAGGTTCAAGGGCTAAGCTCCTTCAGAACATGCCAAATCCCTTCTTAGGTTCGACTGTGATAACCTATTCATTGCCGGTGCCTGGTCGTGTCAAACTCCAGATCTACGATGTGAGTGGAAGGTTCGTAGAAACACTTGTGGATGAAGAACAGGTGGCGGGCATATATGCGTTTCGCTGGGAAGCGGCAGACAAGGCCACCGGGATGTATTTCTGCAGGCTGGAAGCTAGTGACTTCACGGACGCGAAGAAGATGATACTACTACGCTAAAGAAAATGTACAGAGTACAAAGTACAGAGGACAAAATAGACTCGGGAGATTCTCCGCGCCCATCTTTCTGGGCAGGGCAACCCTGCCCCTCCATAGACGGTTGTGAAGGTCCCGAGGCCCCGAGCGAGGTCGAAGGGCGAAAATCTAGGGGTGTCCCCATACACTTTTTCGGTTTGCATTCTGATTTGAAGTATGTTACGGTCTCTGTTGCAGAGCAGGACAGACGGTCGCTCCTTTCGGGGAGAGGAAAGTCCGAGCTCCACAGGGTACGGTGCCTGTCGCAAGGCAGGGGGGAGTGATCCCATGGAAAGTGCCACAGAAAAGACACAGCCGATGGCCCGAATATCTGAAGGCACAGGCAAAGGTGAAAAGGTGCGGTAAGAGCGCACCAGATTCAGCGGTAACGCTGGGTCTTGGTAAACCCCTCCGGGAGCAAGGCCAAACAGTAGGGAGAAGTGACCCGCTTCGCTATTACCCTGGGTAGGCCGCGCAGATAGATGACTGTCGAATACAGAACTCGGCTTATGTCTTGCTCTGCATATTCTGTGTTGTCGATCATCAAAGTTACGGCCCACTTATGCACCATGAATGGATTCTAGCCCCAGAACCAGACACCTCCTTGGTACAGCATATCGCCGAGGAGAATAGCATTCATCCTGCGGTAGCATCAGTCCTTGTTTCCAGAGGATTCGATGCAGAAAGGGCCGCGGCCCACCTCAACCTTTCACTTCAGGGTTTGCACGATCCTTTCTCCATGATGGGGATGAGAAGAGCAGCAGACAGGGTACTGGAGGCAATCAGGAAGAAAGAGAAGATTCTTGTTCACGGCGACTATGACGTGGATGGGATCGCTGGTTCAGCTCTTCTCTACACGTTCCTGAAAGCTCACAATTCTCATGTCAAGTTCTATATTCCCAACCGTCTAGAGGAAGGTTACGGCCTCTCTGAGCGTGGCGTGTCTTTTGCCGCCGAAGTCGGCGCCACCCTGCTCATAACAGTTGACTGCGGGATAAACGAACTTGACGAAGTCGAGCTCGCCAGGAAGAGTGATATCGATGTGATTGTTACTGACCACCACGAGCCCAAGTCAGACCTTCCCCGGGCACACACCATCCTCAATCCGAAGTGCGAAGATCAGACCTATCCTTTTGCTGACCTTTCCGGATGCGGGGTTGCCTTCAAGCTCTTGCAAGCCGTCTCAGTCGAACTGGGAGAGAAACGGGAAGAATCTTTCAGGGATCTTGATCTGGTTGCTCTCGCGACGGTCTGCGACATTGTACCCATGGTTGGAGAGAACAGAATCTTTGCCAGGTTTGGCATGGAGATTCTGTCAGAGTCTGAGAAGCCCGGGATCGTCGCTCTAAAAAAGGTTGCCGGTATTGGCGCTGGAGAGATCAGCGCTTATCATCTGGGATTCATGCTTGGTCCAAGGCTCAATGCAGCTGGCAGGATTGCCTCTGCTGCCGATGGTCTCAAGCTACTTGTGACGGATGACCCAAAAGAAGCCGGCATCATAGCTAACCGATTGGATGCTCAGAACGCAAAGAGAAGAGAACTGGATGCCAGGATATCCGACGAGGCCGCCCGCATGGTTGAGGACGAATTCGATCTGTCCACCACTGCTGGAATCGTACTTGCCGCTGAAGGCTGGCATGAGGGAGT
This sequence comes from candidate division TA06 bacterium, assembly GCA_004376575.1. Classification (NCBI taxonomy): domain Bacteria; species candidate division TA06 bacterium. The sequence goes on from SOJN01000016.1 coordinate 14,316, forward strand.
GATTGGAATAGTCGCCTCGAGAATAGTTGAGAAATTTCACAGGCCTACTGTTGTTATCTCCATAGACGGCAAGAAAGGGAAGGGGTCGGCCAGATCGACCAGGAATGTGAATCTGTATGGTGCCCTCGAAAAATGCAAGGACGTATTAACTGGCTTCGGAGGCCATCAATACGCGGCTGGCCTGACTATTGAATCAGATAAAGTGGACAGGTTCAAGGACAAGTTCAACGAAGCGGTCAAGGAGACAGTTTCAATTGATGAGCTTCAACCAAAGTTGTTTGTCGATGCAAGGCTGACCATTGAAGATGTTGACGATTACCTTCTTTCTTCACTTGAAAGGTTGAGGCCTTTCGGCATCAAAAACGCGAGGCCGGTGTTTGTGTCAGAGAATGTGGAGGTGGTTGGTGACCCGGCCATTTTCGGGAAAGGCCATCTCAAGTTCAAGGTAAGGGACGGAGACAGTGTCCAGGGCGCAAAAGCGTTCAGGATGGGAGACATGATTGGTGCCCTTTCAGCAAGGCCCAGGGTCGACATTGTCTACTCTGTAAGAAAAGACAAATATTTTGGGAAGGAAAGTACCGCCTTGTATGTCCTGGACATCAAAGTGACCAAGACGCATGTCAGATCCCCTGAATAAATGTGAAACAAGGGATTTCAATCCATGGAAGCTCCGCGCAGATGGCGGAGTTGCTTTTCTTGAATATGCAGCGTGGCCGCAGGTGAGATGTCTTTTTACCACTCGTATCGGGGGCGCGAGCGCTCGTCCGTATGATTCTCTCAATCTGAGCATAAGTACTGGTGATGAGCCAGAAGTGGTGGACAAGAATCTTGTGTTTGTGCGTCGCTCGTGCGGCTTGGATGATAGGAGAATTGTCCGCACTAAGCAAACCCACTCGAAAGTGGTGACACTGGTAGATTGTGAGAAGTCAGACCATGTTGGTGACGGTCTTGTCACTGCTTTGAAGGGAACCTGGCTTGCCGTTTCTGTGGCAGACTGTGTGCCCATATACATGTATGATAACGACAACGATGCTGTGGGTATTGTTCATGCTGGTTGGAGAGGCACTCTTAAGAAGATCAGTGCCTCTTGTGTCGGGCGGATGTCAGAGGCCTTCGGCAGCAATCCTTCGAACATAAGTGTCGTGTTTGGCCCGGGAATTGGCCCCTGCTGCTATGAAGTATCGAGTGAGCTTGCTTCAGAGTTTGACAAGGCTTTTCCCGAGAGTGTCACTGGACGATACGTGGATCTTTTCAAAGCAAACCGAATGATGCTTGAGGATGTTGGAGTGCGGTGCGTGGCGGGTGGCCCTGTATGCACTTCATGTCACTCTGATCTTTTCTTCTCTCACAGGAGAGACAGAGGTAAGACCGGCCGGATGCTGGGACTCATAGCCCTTCGCCCCGCCTGACCCTCGAAAATAGAACCTGAAACCACGAGATTACACGAGATTAACACAGAAGAGCATTTATCCTATGACAAAATCAGAAGATGAGAAATCTTGTGATAATCTGTGTTAATCTGTGGTTCCGAGATTTTCGTGTGGAATTGGGGACAGCCCCCAATTCAGTTCGGTTCTTGCGATTTGAGTTCACTTGAGACCGAGGAAAGGAAACTGCCG
>SOJN01000017.1 GCA_004376575.1 candidate division TA06 bacterium
ATGAACAAAACCATTAATGAAGAATCTTGTGATAATCTGTGTTAATCTGTGGTTACAGGAGGTTTGTAGTGGCTGAGTTTGAGCCGAAGATAGTGGCATTCTTGTGCACCTGGTGAGCGTTTGCAGCCGCAGACCTGGCAGGTGTGTCAAGGTTCCAGTATCCTCCCAATATTAGGATAGTAAGAATTCCTTGTGTAAGCAGGGTGGATCCCATGTTTGTCCTGCGTGCCTTGCAGAAAGGAGCAGACGGCGTGCTGGTTGCCGGATGCCACCCTGGCGAGTGCCACTACTCGACGGGCAATATGTATGCAAGAAGGAAGCTTCTGCTCCTGAGGAATCTGCTTGGGCATATTGGCATAGACAAGGACAGACTCAGCCTGGCATGGATCTCATCAGCAGAGGGCGAGAAATTCGCCAAGGTTGCCAGAGAGACTGTCGAAAAAGTGAAGAAGCTGGGACCAGCGAAAAAGATGGTCAAGCTGAAAACGTAAATGCTAGAAACCACAAGATTACACGAGATTAACACAAAAAAGCAATGAACTCATTGCAAAACTAGAAATGAGAAATCTCGTGACAATCTGTGTTAATCTGTGGTTACAAGTTTTTGTGGTGTTGACAGCTGATGGCTGACAGCTTTTGTAGGCGTATAGCTGGTTCATTGTGGTTAGGAGGTTAAGGTTACTTGGTCGAAGAGAACCTAAGAAAAGCCGCTAAGACGCTTTTTGATGAAGGCAAGGTGAAGCTCATCATCGGATTTGAGGAGGGCTCTCTTCCTATGAGGGCTTCCCCTGCATTCATAAGGTCCGCCGATGAGACTAAGAGACTGACCTGGAACTCGTTCTGCGAAAACAACCTGGCTTCGTATATCAGGTACTATATCCCCTCTCTCGAGGACGGTGAGAGAATAGGCGTGGTGGCCAAAGGTTGTGATGCCCGCTCCTTAATTTGCCTTCTAAAAGAGAAACAGTTTAAGAGAGAGCAAATAGTGATCATAGGGGTGAAATGCCAGGGCATGATTGACTGGAAGAGAATCAGAGACGAAGTCGCGCCTGATGACATCCTCGAGGCGAAAGAAGAGAAGGACGAGATTGATGTTCGCACGAGATCCTCTCAGAAGAAGTTCAAAAAGTCAGATTACCTTTATGACAATTGCCAGGAGTGCGACCGTAGAGAACCCGTGATTAACGATTTCATCGTGGAGGCTGCAGAACAGGGGACTGGCAAGAAGGACAGGTGGAGCAGAATCAAAGAGTTCGAACAGATGACTCCGGAAGAGAGGTGGAAGTACTTCAAGGAAGAGACGTCCAGGTGCATAAGATGCTACGCGTGTAGAAATGCGTGTCCGGTCTGTTACTGCAGTGAGTGCTTTGTCGACTCCACCATGCCGTATTGGGTGGGGACTACCCTTGAGAGCTCAGATGTCCAAGTGTTTCATCTCATAAGAGCTCTGCACACTGCAGGAAGATGTACATACTGCGGCAACTGTACTCAGGCATGTCCGATGGGCATTGACATTGCTTTTCTTGTCGGCAAGCTGAGCAAGGATGTCCAGGAGCTTTTCTCTCATGAGGTTGGTGTTGACCCTGACGAACCTCCTGCTCTGAGTGCATACAGCGAGAAGGATTCAAACGAGGATTTTGCATGAAGCCTAAGGTGTTAGCAGCCAAAGACCTAGACGCTTTTGTTGAGAATCTGGTTAAATCCCAGACAGTGATGGGGCCAACCAGGACAAAGAAAGGAATCTGTTACAAGCCCATCAAAGACGGAAAAGATCTTGTGCTCGAGTGGGGGAACTCCTTGATCGGTCCCAAGGAATTTCTCTTCCCTCAGAACGAGATCCTGGTCAGGTTCGAAGGGTATGTAGATTCGGCTGTGCCCGTTGGCGAAGCGGAGAAAGTGGGGCCGATTGTCGTCTTTGCCGCGAGGCCTTGCGATGCCAGGGCGATTGCGATACTGGACAAGCTTTTCATAAACGAAGACTACGTTGATGATTACTACAGAGCAAGGCGCGAGGCTACTACCCTCATCTGCTTTTCGTGCAATCAGCCGAGACCGACTTGCTTCTGTACGTCCGTTGGTGGCGGTCCTTTTGATGCGACAGCGTGTGATGTGGCGATGGCCAGGATTTCTGAGGATTATCTGGTTGAAGCCCTGACTGAGAAAGGAGAGAAGCTCGTAAAAGACCTTCCTGATGCCGATCCTTCTCTCCTTGAGAAGAAGGAGAAACTGAAGAAGTCTGCAGAAGAGTCTATCACTACGAAGCTGGATCTTGAAGGCATTCCCGAAAAGCTGAAAGGCATGTTTGAAGATCCGATATGGGAAGAGATAACGGACAAGTGTATTGGCTGTGGAGTGTGTACTTATCTGTGTCCCACCTGTCACTGCTTCGATATACAGGATGAGGCCGTCGATGATAACGGGAAGAGAATTAGAAACTGGGACTCCTGCATGTTTCCCATATTCACGTATCACGGGTCTGGTCATCAGCCGAGAGACAAGAGGCATCAGAGGATGAGACAGAGGATAATGCACAAATTCAACTACTATGTCGAGAACTTCGGGGTCATCGCGTGTGTAGGGTGTGGAAGGTGTATAACCGAATGTCCGACAAATGAAGACCTCAGGGACAATCTGAGGAAACTGAAAGAACTGGAGCCGGCCAAAGTTGAGTGAGAAAAATCCATACGTCCCGATTCCTGTTACAATAGACAAAGCCATTATCGAGACTGAAGACAGGCTCATAAAGACCTTTGACCTTGTCTTCAGGGATAAGGAAGACGAGAAGAGGTTCAAGTACATGCCCGGTCAATTTGCGGAACTCTCGATTCTGGGCAAGGGGGAGTCCCCCATAGGGATAGCATCCTCTCCCACTGAAAAAGGCTTCCTCAAATTCACAGTGATGAAGGTCGGCCTTGTGACCATTGCCTTGCATGAGCTCGAAGAAGGTTCAATCATGGGTGTGCGCGGTCCAATGGGGAACTGGTATCCGGCAGAGGAGATGAAGGGGCAGAACGTGGTAATAGTTGGAGGAGGCTTCGCATTCACTACCCTCCGCTCACTTCTCATATATCTGCTCAGTCATAGAAAAGACTACAAGGACATAATCTGCATATATGGTGCAAGGAATCCCGGGCTTCTCTGCTACAGGGACGAGCTGGACGAGTGGGCGAAGAGGGACGACATGACACTGTATCTTGGCATCGACTGGAAATTCGGTCCCGAAGGTCCTATTGAGGAACCAGCGGCAGAGGGGTGGGAGCCGGTCAACCTGAAGGATCCGACTCAAACGAAGCTGGAAAAGGGCAAGTACAAATTCACCGCATTTGTGCCCCAACTGGTTCAGGCTGTGAAGCCTGCTGCAAAAGACGCGTATGCCATTGTGTGTGGTCCCCCCATAATGATCAAATTCACCATCCCGGTCCTGACAGAGCTCGGATTTCTCCCCGAGAGGATCGTAAACTCACTTGAAATGAGGATGAAATGCGGTATCGGCAAGTGCGGAAGGTGTAATATTGGCAATAAGTACGTATGTAAAGATGGCCCTGTTTTCACCTACAAAGAATTACAAAATCTTCCCAAAGAGTATTGACGCGTGGCGACCAGTTGTCTATAATGCGGTTCAAGTTTGTGGTTCATATCACAACCCAGAAGGAGTGTAAACGTGTCTGAAAAGGAGGCGAAGAAGATGTCGATTGAGGAATTGAAGAAGAAAGCGGAGCAGCCTGGCATAGATGCCATGAAGCTCCATCCTTTCTATCGCGGAAAATGCGAGGTGGTTCCTAAGTGTCGGATTACCAGCTTCGATGACTTTGCGATCTGGTACACGCCGGGCGTAGCTAAGCCTTGTATGGACATAAAGGAGAACCCGGAAAAGGTTCTTGCCCACACCAACAAGTGGAATTTCGTGGCGGTCGTTTCCGACGGGACGCGCGTTCTGGGCCTGGGCAACATCGGGCCGGAAGCAGGTCTGCCCGTCATGGAGGGGAAGGCTATACTCTTCAAATATCTTGGCGGTGTCGATGCGTTTCCCATATGTATTAATACGCACGACCCTGATGAAATTATTTCCCTCGTCAAGTGGATACAACCGACCTTTGGTGGCATAAACCTCGAAGACATCGAGAAACCCAAGTGCTTCTATATTCTGGACACCCTGAGAAACGATCCCGAGATGAAGATTCCGGTCTGGCATGACGACCAGCAGGGAACTGCAGCGATAACGCTGGCTGGACTGATCAATGCCGTGAAGATTGTCGGTAAAGACCTGGATAAGGTGAAGATTTCCATGATAGGCGCTGGTGCCTCCAATGTCGCAATTGAGAGAATCATCACTGCTGCTGGTGTGGAACCCAAAAACATAGTCGTGGTAGACACTAAGGGCATACTTCACAAGGGCAGAGACGACCTGAAAGACGATCCGACGAAATGGCACCTGGTCGAGACGACCAACCCTGACAGTGTGAAAGGCGGCATACCTGAGGCGATGAAGGGTACAGACGTTTGTATCGCTCTCTCCAGGCCCGGACCTGATGTGATAAAAGCTGAGTGGGTCGCCAGCATGGCAAAAGACGCAGTAGTCTTCGTGTGCGCAAATCCTGTCCCTGAGATCTGGCCGTGGGAGGCAAAAGAGGCGGGAGCAAGGGTAGTCGCAACCGGAAGGTCAGACTTCCCCAATCAGGTAAACAACTCTCTGGGATTTCCGGGGATATTCAGGGGCGCTCTGGATGTGGAGGCAACGACTATTACTGATGAGATGTGCATTGCCGCCTCAATGGAACTTGCCAAGTGCGCAGAGGACAAGGGACTGAAGGAGGATTACATTGTTCCCACGATGGATGAGTGGGAAGTCTTCCCGAGGGAGGCAGCTGCGGTGGGCATGAAAGCGATCGAACAGGGCGTGGCCAGACTAAAGATGACTCGGGATGAGCTCTTCAAAACTTCCGCTCAAATAATCAAGAGAGCCAGAGAAGAGACTCAGTGCTTAATGAAAGAGGGCTTCATAAAGATGCCCTGAGGTCGAGTCTTTATCCACGTGGGGGGTCGACTGAACATCTGCGTTTCCAGGGAAGAAACGGAAGCACAGATACCTGCCACAGAGCGTAATCTCCGAATCTGTGAAGTGGGGGGGAAGAAGCTTTGACCCATCAGGAGGTTCTCGAGCTTTCACAGATCGTGGGAGAAGAGAGGATCACTTCAGACGAAATCGACCTTCTCCTGCATTCAGGCGATCTGGCTCCCCTGCCTGAATCGCTGCGCAACATCTATGGGATTAAGCTCCCTGATACTCTTGTTTTCCCCCAGGACGTCGAGCAGGTATCCGCGGTTCTGAAATTCGCCAATCAGAAAGACATTCCTGTCACACCTCGAGGTGCTGCGACCACTGCTACTGGTGCAGCAATACCTGTCGAGGGTGGCATTGCCATGGATCTCTTCAGGCTGAACGAGATTGTGGAGTTCAACCCCCAGGATGAATACATCACAGTAGGCGCGGGATGCCCTTGGAAGAGGATTATTGACTTTCTGGAGAACAGGGGATTCCAGTTGGGCGGATACCCATCGAGTGCCCCGTCTGCAACCGTGGGTGGATGGTTTGGCGCGGGGGCTTCAGCCGGGGTCGGCGTTCCGCAGTATGGACCAGCAGGAGAACAGGTCATCTCAATGGAAGTTGTTCTCCCTGACGGAAAGATCTATAACACAGGTCCCAGAGAGAGCTGGCTTTTTATAGGCTCAGAGGGGACACTCGGTGTGATATGTGAGGTCACCCTGAAAATCTATCCAAAACCTGAGAGAAAGTTCTTCATGTACGATTTTGACAGCATAGATGCTGGAGTGAAGGCTCTTGATGGGCTGTGGCGGCTCAAACCATACTTTCTGACCACGATCAACAGTGGGCTGGCGAGCATGCTCAACGAGGTGGGCATGCATATGTCTTCAAAGCCTCTGATAATAGTGGGAATGGTGGGTGGAGATGAGGAGAGCTTGAAGACAAGATGGAGATCTGTTGAAAAGGCATGCATGGAAGGGAGTTTTCTGGGTGAAAAGCCAGCTGAAGAAGAGTGGGAGAACCGGTTCAAGGTAGGCCTGAGCTTCAAAACACTGGGACCCAGTTTGATGGCGCTGGAGATCAGGATTCCGGTTCCTGAGCTGCTGCCACTCCTTAACGAGCTTGAAGACATTCTTCGTAACGAGAGATGGGGTGTCGAAACATTGCAGGGCGACCATGGTACAGTCTGTGCTGTGATATACATGTTGGCAGATGAGAGGGAAAAGGTCGCCTTCCTGAATAAATTCTCTTATATCATAACTGCGGCAAGGCTGGCCTTCAAACACAAAGGATTCCTGTTTGGTGTGGGCTTGCACAATACTTCTCACATGAATGCGCTGCACGGTGAAGCGTTCCATTTCATGCGGCTAATTAAGAACAAGATCGACCCCCGGGAGATAATGAATCCAAGCAAGACAGTGCAGGTGAGAATGCCTTTCTTCATGCTGGCCATGTCCATGGGTATGATGAGAGGAGTACCAGGTCTTGTCCTGTTTGGCATGGAACTCGCGAGCTACTTACCGCTCGGTCTCCTTAGATTCGGTCTGGGGCTTATGGGAGAAGGAATAAAATGACCAGGGAAGAACTGATCCATCAGGTGTATACATGTGCCACCTGTGGATATTGTAGATTCGGGTGTGTCGTCTACAATGAGACTGGTCTGGAGAGACATACAGTCAGAGGCAGGATGCTTCTTCTGAAGAAGGTGCTGGAAGGAGAATTGCCTTTAGATGATAGGATAGTCGATTCTATATATATGTGTGCGCAGTGTCAGAATTGCACTATAAACTGCCCCACTGGGATAGACTTCGTGGAGATGTCAGAGGCGCTGAGGGATGAGCTATTTCGCCAGGGGAAGATACCAGACTCTGCGAGAATGGTGGCAGATGTTCTAACCAATTACGGCAACCCTTATGCTCAGGCCGCTGATGAGAAGGGGGCATGGCTCCCTTCCAAGTATGCGGAACCGAAGAAGAGCCCTAACCTATTTTTTGTCTCCTGCACTTCTGCCTACCCCCTTAACAGAGTGGCGAAGTCAATCTTGAGAGTCCTAGAAAAGATCGAGTATGACTTCACGGTGCTTGGGGGTGAGGAGTACTGCTGTGGTAATCCCCTTATTAGATTGGGTGAACACGAGAAGTCTCAAGAAATGATAAACAAGAACACTGAGAATTTCAGGAAACTGGGAGTCAAGAGAATATTCACCGCGTGTCCGGGATGCTACAGGACACTTCTCAACCACTACTCATCGGAATTCAAGATCCAGCACATAACCCAGTTTCTGCTGGATCTGGTAGAAGAGGGTAAGATAAAGTTCAAGGAGTTTCCAAAGAAGATTGTGTACTTCGATGGGTGCGACCTGGGCAGGCACTGCGGCGTCTATGAGGAACCAAGGGAACTTCTCAAAGCAATACCCAAGGTCGAACTGGTCGAGTTCGAATACAATAGGGAAAATGCTCCTTGCTGTGGAGGACCTCTCCTGGGAGGCGCTCCTGATCTAGCAAAGAAGATAGCGGAAAAGACCCTCAGGGAGGCCCATGACCTTGGAGTGGACATGATGGTCACATCTTGTGGGACGTGCTTCCTCGCTTTCATGGAAGCGGCCAAGGTGAGCAGCATACAGGTTCAGATAAGGGACTTGCCCATGCTCCTTCCGCCTCTGGTGGAGAAGGGGGAGTAGATGGCGAAGGTTGAACTGAGTGGAGAGAAGACGATACGCTTGGACTCGAGCGCAAACCTTGAGGACATATACAAGGAGACTGATCGTCTTAGACTTCCCGTAGAGCCCACAAGTAGATCCAAGCCCATCGTGAAGTTTCTGCACGAAGGCGGGTATGGTTACGGCTCCTTGACAGAAGGAAGCCTGGCCAGCAAGATATTCAAATTGTCGTGGGAAAGTGGAGGGAGGTCTTACGAGTACGGCCTTGAAGGTTCAACGCTTTACAACGCAGGTTATCCTCTCCAGAGAATAGTGGACATGGGAAAATCTCGGATCTTACAGATGGATTTTGGTCAAATTGTTTCTGCAACGTTCTTGGCAGTGGACTCTTCCAGTCCCGTGGTTAGATATATCAAGCAAGACGTCGAGGAATTTTCGGTTCCGGGAGGTGCAACAAACGCAATGTTCGTAGATGAGAAGGTGGCATCGCTTCTTGGGCTGACTGGAAGGGGACTGCTTGCGACATTCGACCAAGGCAGGAGCGTCGGAGAGGATGCAAAAGAGGCATGGGAGAGAAGGTTTTTTGAGGACTCTCTTCCCAGGGATTTGGAAAAGTGTAGAATCCTGACTGTCAAGTCAAATATTAAGGCGTTGATGGATGTAGCAGGTGCTGACAGCTATTTTCTTACGTTAGCGTCTTTGAAGGGTTTTGTGATCAACATATACTGTTCACCACGGATCAGAATCAAGATTGATGAGGCTGTTGCCTCCTTGAAGCACTGTTACCTGTTGTAGGAGAAAGAAGACTAACTTTCAGCATATTTCAGGCGGTTCACTATGGCTCTACTTGAACCTACGAAAAAAGGAAAACTTGTTAGACACTGGCCTCTGTGGACCTTGCTGATCATTGTCGTTTTCGTCGTCGTTCTGGTCGTCGCAGCGGTAGCCTCCGTGCTGTTTGTGGTTGCAGGTGGGAGTTGGGCAGTCTACCTTGGCCACAAAGCTACTGAACAGCCAGGTTTCTGTGCGCGGATGTGCCACGTCATGGAAGAGTCCGTCGAGTCGTGGCGCGAATCCAGCCACGAGGGAGTGCTTTGTGCAGAGTGCCACAACAAGCCTGGACCGAGGGGGCTGCTGGAGGGTGCAGTCATCGCTCCCATGAAAGAGTCCTGGTTGATAATAACTAGTAACTATGGGCACAAGCCAATAGCTGTTGACATCGCTGATGAAAGCTGCATGAGAGAATCCTGCCACAAAATGAAGAACCTCCAGGGAAAAACTTCTTTCAAAAGAGTTGTATTCGATCATGAGGAGCATCTGGATGGAATAATCGATGGGAAAAACCTTAAATGTGTGAGCTGCCATTCGCAGATGGTACCGGGGACTCATATGGCTGTGGCGGGGAAGGTGTGTTTCATATGCCATTTCAAAGAGAGTACGAAGGATGATGTGCCTCATGAATGTGGTGTATGCCACGAAGGGGCCATGGACATAGTGACATACAAAGGCATGAGATTCGACCATCAGAGCTCTGATGCTTTGGGGCACGCCTGCGAGGATTGCCATTCTGACATCTCTCACGGCAAGGGAGAAGTAAACCCTGAGAAGTGCAAGGTTTGCCATGAGGGAGGTCATCCAGAGGAGAAGGTTCAAGATGTGGCTTCGATGCATGAGAATCACGTGGTTGTACACAATGCTAGGTGTTTCGATTGCCATCAGGAGATAGGTCATACCATTCCAGATGCGTTTGAAGTTGCCTGCGGGAAATGCCATCTGGCCGAGGATATGATGTACAGGGGTCTTGATGGAAGAGGGCACGTCGTTGTACCGAGCAAGAAGGCAGGCCAGCTGGAGATGGATTGCACAGTCTGTCACCAGGAAGATGCGGATTATCTGGCCACCGAAGAAAGCTGTGACATGTGCCATGAAGGGAAGAAAGGGAGAACGATTGAGGATGTTCAGCTAGACTTTCAGAGACGCCTTGTCAAGGCAAAGGACGCGCTGGTTGAGTTGAGAAATTCGCTGGCCGAGCGGTCCAAACCCTCGCCGAAAGCATTATTAATATCCGACGCGGCTTCGGCCAGTCTTGAGCTCCTGGAGTCGGATGGGAGTAAGGGTGTTCACAATCCGGAATATTCCAAGCTCTTGGCATCGCATGTGAGGGACCTGGTCAAGACTGCCAGGAAGAGTGTTCAAGCACCTTCTCCTCCTCCCAAGAAGACTCCACAGAAACCCAAGAAGGAAGAGAAGAAAGCTCCTCATGGAGACCTCGGGGAGTGCTCAAACTGCCACTAGAAAAGGACCAGCCATGCACACCCAGACAGAACTTGAATGCGCGTACATGCCCGTAAGGGATGAACTGGCCCAGGTTGAAAAGGAGCTGAGGAAGTCTGTGTCAAAGGATTTTGGAACCGTGAGCGATGCTCTCGTCTACCTTCTGGGCTCTGAAGGGAAAAGAGTAAGGCCGGCAGTCCTGATACTAGTTGCCAAGGCGTGCGGCCTAAATGGAAGCGGCAGGGGCGTCCAGATGGCGACTGCAGCGGAGTTGTTTCACACTGCAACACTCGTTACAGACGACATTCTTGATGCTGCGGTGATCAGGAGGGGCCAGAAGACAGTGAATCAAAAGTGGGGGACAGATACGGCCGTTCTTTCAGCCCAGTACCTCTACCTGAGCGCGCTTTCCATCTCAAGCAGGATAAAGAGCAATGGCGATGTGAGCGACTATTCCAGAGTGATCCTGGACACAGCCAACTCTATGTTGTCCGGCGAAATCAAGGACATTGAAACTGGAAAATCAGACCGCTTACTGACTGAACAGGAGTACATCAGTATGGTCAGGGACAAGACCGCCTCCCTCTTTTCGGCCTGTTCTCGCATAGGAGCTCTACTGGCCGATGCCGAACCCAGAGTATTGAAAGCCATGCTTGTCTATGGTGAAAACCTGGGTATCGCCTTTCAGATAGCTGATGATGTTCTGGACATCACAGCCGATGAGAATCTGCTCGGCAAGTCTCTGGGGACTGATCTTCGCATGGGAAGAATGACACTTCCTCTCATTCACCATCTTCGGGTTTCAGATAGGAAGACCCGAAGAACATTTGTTGAGAGCTTGGCCAGCGGCAAAGGCGAGTTGGCATCGTTAAGGTTTTCTCTTGAGAGGAGCGGTTCAATAGACTATAGTCTGAATAGGGCCAGGCAGTACGCTTCTGCTGCCCGGAAGTCGCTTGATATCCTGGGCGAATCCGCGTACAAAAAGAGCCTTGAGGCTCTCTCCAGATACGCGGTTCAGCGTGAGATGTAGGCACAGAAAAAAGGAGGTGCAACTTGAGATTATTGACACTGATTTTTGGATATGTATTTCTGGGTTCTTCCGTGCTGGCAGTGTTCACCCTGCTTTCGCGAGCGATGTTCGGGAAATGGAGCATGAAGAACAAATGGCTGGACATCGTGGTGATGGCGGGGATCGTTGTTGTGGGTTTCATTGCTGGAGGCATTTTGCTACTAGGAGCAAGACCTTGAGCTGGAAGCAGGTATATGTTGGTAGGCTCAAAACAGGAGGAGGATAGCGATGGCAGAGATTGCTGGATATAACATGCCAGATGAACTTTACTACCATGGCGAACACGCTTGGGTGAAGAAGGAGTCGGACGAAGTGGTAGTGGTCGGCATGAACGAATTCTATCTCAAGCTGGCTGGTGATACAACCTACATCGACCTTCCCTTTGAGGGGGATGAGGTCACGCAGGGCGAAACGTGTGGTAAAATCCAGTCTTCCAAGTGGGTGGCCAAGCTGGTTGCTCCGTTGACTGGAGAGGTTGTCGAGGTCAATTCAGAACTGGAAGATGATCCGACTCTTATGAACAAAGACCCGTATGACAAGGGGTGGGTATTCAAGGTGAAGCCGTCCAAACTCTCAGAGGAAGTGGCCGGGCTCCTTCATGGAGATGCTGTGAAGCCATGGCTGGAGAAGGAAAAAGAGAAGGCCGACAAAGAGAGTTCATAGTATTAGGGATTAGGTCTGCGACATCCGTTTAGGACTAGCTCCAAGAGGAAGGCACGATCGGCCTCGACAGGATCAGGTTCTTTATGAAAAGGCGCATCGGCAGTGAGGTGGTTCATGGCACCGACGGGGTAGATCCTGGTACCGGCGCCATATCTCCTCCCATATATCAGACCTCAACTTTTGCATTCAAGAGTGCAGAGCAGGGCGCAGCCATATTCGCTGGTACTGAAGACGGCTATGTCTACACGAGAATTTCCAATCCTACCAATGACCGGCTTGCGAAGAAGATGGCCCGGCTTGAAGGTGCTGAGGCGGGTCTCGTTTTTGCCTCCGGCCTTGCTGCAATAGCAGCGTGCGTCATCACTCTGACCAAAAAAGGAGAGAGTTTCATTGCCGATGACACAATCTACGGCGGAACCCATGCCATGTTCAAGGACGTTATTCCGAGGTTCGGTATCACGCCAATACGAGCAGACTGTTCCGACATAAACAACACAAAGAAGGCTCTCAACGAAAGCGTGAAGTGGATCTTCATAGAGACTCCAGCCAACCCAACTATGAAGGTGATAGACATAGAGGCTCACGCCAAACTGGCCGCGAAATCCGGCGTTCCTCTTGTTGTGGACAATACGTTTGCCACTCCCTTTTTCCAGAGGCCGATCGAACTGGGTGCAGACGTGGTGATGCACAGTGCTACAAAGTATATTTCCGGTCACGGAGACGTTGTGGGGGGGATAGTCGTAGGGAAGAAAGATTTCGTTCACAAGATGAGAGAGAGTGCTCTTTCCCACATGGGGGCTTGCATGAGCCCTTTCAATGCCTGGCTTCTTCTGAGAGGGTTAAAGACCCTTGGGGTCAGAATGGAGAGGCACGCGTACAATGCTCAGCGGATATCTGAATTTCTAAGCACGCACCCCAAGATTAGCAGAGTCTACTATCCAGGGCTTTCCACTGATCCGTTTTATGATCTCGCAAAAAAACAGATGAGTGGTATGGGTGGGATGATAGCATTTGAGATGAAAGGTGGCCTGAAAGCAGGAGCGAATTTGGTAAACAGTGTGAGATTGTGCACACTTGCAGTCAGCCTTGGCGAGTGTGATACGTTGATTGAGCATCCTGCATCCATGACCCATTCAACGTTGAGCGAGGAAGAACGGATGGCAGTGGGGATTACAGAAGGGCTGGTGAGGGTGTCTGTGGGTATTGAGGATGTGAACGATTTGATTGAGGATCTAAAAGAGGCTCTGGAAAAGGCGTAAGCTTGAAAACCAACTGCCGACATTGGTCTTGACATCAAGGGATTTTATACTACAATAGCTGAGGAGAACATTAACAGGAGGTGAAAGCGTGAATCGGATTACTCTAGCCCTTTTAATGGCAGCCATGGTGGCGGCGGTGTGTATACCAATTCTTGCTCAGCAGGCGCCTGTTGAGGAAAAAGCTGAAGTGGCCAAGGTCGTTCCAGAGTATGTTGGGTATAAGAAATGTAAACCCTGCCACATGAAGATTTACAAAGCCTGGGAGAAGACTTCACACGCAAAGGCATTCCAAACTATGATTGACAGCGTTGGTGTGGACTCAAACTGCGTTGCGTGCCACACAGTTGGCTACGAACAGCCAGGAGGGTTTGTAGACACTACTTCAACGCCTTTGCTGACCAATGTCCAGTGCGAGAGCTGTCATGGGCCAGGGAGTCTATACAAGAAGCTGCCCATAATGAATAATAGAGAAAAGGCTCTGCAGAACGGAATGATTCTGCCTGATGAGACTGTATGCGGAAAATGCCACACGGAAGAGCAAAGCCCCGATTTCGATTACGAAGAAGCATTGAAGACTGGTTCACACATGGCCAAAGCAGAGGAATAGCTCTGGCGGGGAAAAGCCGCTGAGGAAATGGAGAATATGGAGCCTGGCAGCATAGCCAGGCTCTGTCAACTCTGAATATCATATTTCTGGGCGGAGTCGGGCTGAACATCACAAGAGACTGGTGAAACATTGCCGTGAAGGTCCATTGGTGAAAAAGAGCGAGCTCAAGAAGATTCTAGTTCTGGTGGCAATGGTTACAGCAATCACGCTGCTCCACTACATGACCTCTACCAGGCATTATGTCTTTCATAATATTTACTTACGTCTCTACTATGCGCCCATAATAGTGTCTGCATTCTGGTTCGGTCTGCGTGGTGCAGTTGCCACCGGACTATTTGTGAGCCTGGCCTACCTGCCACACGTCCTGATTCAGTGGGCGCACGACACAGTGGGCAATCCCAATCGCTACCTGGAGATAGTGCTCTTTAATGTGATTGGGCTGGTTGTGGGAACTCTGGCCCAGGCAGAAAGAACCCACAGACAGAAACTGGCTCAAACTGCGAGCGAACTCGAGGAGTCGTATGCCAGGTTGCAGAACCAGACCGAACGGCTACTGGAGATGGAAGCTCAGTTGATGCACGCCGACAGGCTCTCTGTTCTTGGCGAGCTAAGTGCGGCAATGGCACACGAAGTGAGGAATCCCTTGGCTTCAATAAAGGGAACTGTGGACATCTTAAAAGACGGCAAGACAAACTCCAAAGAAAGGGATGAGTTTCTCGGAATACTCAGCAAAGAGGTGGAAAGATTGAACAGAGTGGCTGACGGTTATCTGACCCTTGCACGCCGAGCTCCTTCTGGCCCCGGCCATTGTGATCTCCAGGAGGTTATCAGATCAGTAGTGGCACTAGTTGAAGGCCGTGCCAGAAAGCAGGGAGTGACAATCGAGGTCAGCCATGAAGCTGGAGCCGAGACGGTTCCGATCAACCCTGACCTGTTGAGACAGGTTCTTCTCAATCTTATTGTCAATTCCTTCTCGGCAATGGCAGAAGGCGGAAGACTGGCCATCACAAGCAAAAGGGACAAGCAGTTACTCACAATATCAGTCTCAGATACCGGGTCCGGAATAAGCGAGGATAACCTGGGTAAGGTGTTTGAGACCTTCTTCACTTCCGGAGAGAGTGGGAGCGGCCTGGGTCTTCCCATAGTCAAAAGGATTATGGAAGATGCAGGGGGCAAAGTGGATTTGAGCAGCCGAGTCGGAGAAGGAACGACTGTGGACCTCATGTTTACGCTTGGGGAAGAGAAGTGAAGGGGATAAAAGTCCTGCTCATAGACGATGATGAGAGCCTTAACAGGGTGCTCCAGCACCAGCTCGAAGGTGAAGGACTCGAAGTGACCACTTGCACCAATGGCGCTGACGGTATCAAGCAGTTCCAATCCAGCGACTTCAGCGTTGTAATCAGTGACATCAAAATGCCTGGAATGAGTGGCATGGACGTGCTCAAGAAGGTGAAAGAGAGAAGTGAGGAGACAGTGGTCATACTGATTACCGCCTACGGGACGATCAAGGACGCAGTCAAAGCAGTGCGGTTGGGCGCCGCAGACTATTTGACCAAGCCCTTTGAAAGGGAAGAACTGATACTGGTTGTCAACAGGGCTTTAAGAGCCAGAAAGCTTGAGAGGGAGAATTTGGAACTCAAGAGCCAACTGACCGAGAGATTCAGTTTCGACGGCATAATCGGAAGGAGTTCCAAGCTTGATGAGGTTTTCACGCTTGTCTCGAAGGTCGCTCCTAGTGACTCGACTGTACTTCTGCTGGGGGAAAGCGGGACCGGCAAGGAGTTGCTTGCAAAGGCGATCCACTATGCCAGCAAAAGGAAAGAAGAACCGTTCGTTACGGTAAACTGCTCTGCCATTCCTGAGAATCTCATGGAGAGCGAATTGTTTGGCCATGTCAAGGGGGCCTTTACAGGTGCCATAAAGAACAAGCCCGGAAAATTTGAGATTGCGGACCGCGGCACCATTTTCCTGGATGAAATAGGCGATCTGAAAATTGAGCTCCAGGCGAAATTGCTGCGAGTTCTTCAGCAAATGGCATTTGAAAGAGTAGGTGGTACGAAGACCATAGAGGTGGATGTGCGCGTGATCGCAGCTACCAACAAAGACCTGACCGTTGCCATGAAGAGGGGCCAATTCAGAGAAGACCTCTTCTACCGGCTGAGCGTGGTTCCTATCATCATCCCACCTTTGAGGGAAAGGAAAGACGATATACCCCTATTAGTTGATCATTTTCTGGCCAAGTTTGCGAAGGGGCGAAAGATACGGATTTCCAAGGAGGCTCTGAGAGTCCTGGAAGGTTACGACTGGCCAGGCAATGTGAGAGAGCTTGAGAACGTTATGGAAAGAGCGGTCGTCCTCTCTGGAGGCAAGGTGATAGGAGAAGGTGACGTACCGGATTTTGTCAAGTTCGGCAGAGCGGAGGAGTCTGAGGTTCAAATTTCTCAGGATGGAATATCTCTCGAAGAGATAGAAAAAGAAGCGATCGTTCTGGCCCTGAAGAAAACAGGATGGAATCAGACAAAAGCGGCCGAGTTTCTCAAGATTCCCCGCCACGTCCTTTTGTATAGAATGAAAAAACTCAGTATTCAAAAACCGAAATAGGCCCACGCCAGCACGTTTTACTCTCCGACTTCGCGAACGAAATAGGTCCAAGCCATCGTTAGATGGCATGAGGCATATTTCGTCCTTCGTTGGCCTGAGCCAACGGAGGAGAATCTGCTTTCCCCTGCCCCCCACCAGAAAAGAAGCTGCATGCCCGTCGAAGCTAACAAAAGCGTAGACGAGTCATTGCGAGAGTTGCCACCGGCAACTCGAAGCAATCTCCGGTAAGGTCTTCAATTTCGCAATTTCGTCCCACCCTAACCTCTTTCTCCCCCTTGAGAGCGTGTCCCAAAACCTTGATGCTTTTGAAGGTCATTTGCTCTCTCGCTCTC
>SOJN01000018.1 GCA_004376575.1 candidate division TA06 bacterium
CCAAACATCGCAACAGATCTCTACCTTAACTTAACACCTATGCCGTTCCACGGGGAGGCGCAGCCGAAGGATCCACTTGTGCCAGACTGCTCCGCTCACTCCGTTCGCTCGCAATGACACTGTTTCTGTTCCATTTGGTACGTTCGAGGGCGAGAGTATCCTTCGCTATTGATAGCTGAGGTCTGACAGCTTGGTTGTTCGTATAGCGTACAGCTAGTTGCCAGTCTCTTGAATCTTAAACCTTTGCCTCACGTATTCCATCACTTCATCTCTTTTATCACCGAATCTCAGATACAGGCCGCGGTAATTCTCTAGTCTCGAGGGTCTGTCAAACGGGCTGAGGAGCACTCCCCTCTTATCTTCATAGTAGCTTCTGAAATTCTCCCACGTCTTTCTCGTCGTGTGGAAAAACTGGAAGGCCTCCACCCCCTCTTCTGTCATCTTATATCTTGTGGGGGCAAAGTAGGGAGCGACTGACCCACCGAGCAGCAGCATGGAGACAATGAACCAAAGGCTCCCGAACGACACATAGATAACAACAAAGAGAGCCATCAGGAATAGACTCACAAGCAACGTTCTTGGTTTGTTCTCCGCGGCTAGAAAGGAGGTCCACTCGAGACGATCGTCATCATCTGGGTCATTCATCCCACACAGATTCTATGACCTATGCAACACAATGTCAAGTAGGGCCTCGGCCTGCCCCGTTTCTCGCGAAGCGAGATACACGGGGCCTGCCCGCCCGGGCCGTTCGACAGCCGGCCGTTTCACGGCCTCCCGAGCACTTCACGGAGCCTGTGCTGCCTGTCCCGAGCGTAGTCGAGGGGAGTAACGTCGAAATGCCTATCCCCGGACTTGTCTGACCCGAGAGGCGGAAAAAAATGCGCACCTGCTGAATAGTTTTCGCACTTGTCATCGGAAAGGAGTGTAATTCAAAGCTGTAACCTCTGATTTTACATGTACTTCAGAAAAGAGTGTCGGTTGGCACAACTATTGCTATGGTTTCTGGCCGAAGGGGGTGATATGGATGCGCCTAATATTCGTGATAAGTTTGATAGTGTGTGTTTCAGCGGGTGCGGTTTACTCAAATGAGCCATGCACTGACACCATTTATGCAAAAGTAATTGATGATACAGTGAAGGTTTTCCACGACGGCGCCTTCTACAACTGCTGTGCGGTGATCGACTTCGAATTTGAGATCGGTGATACCTTCATAGACATTGTGGAAACCGAAACATTCCCGAAGGGGCCATGCTACTGTATGTGCTGTCTGGATTTGAGTCTTTCCATCAGCAATGTTCCCCCTGGTGTCTACTGGGTCTATGTGTGGAACGAAGACAAGTCAGTGCTGTATGGCAAGACAAGGGTGGTTGTGGGTGGCCTTGGATCTGGTCCTGTTGGAATATGCAACGTCTGGCAGAGCGATTGCTACACCCTTGCTCCCGGGACCGTGCACGATGGTCTTCCCTGCACGTTCACGCTTGACGAGCCAGCGCCGAATCCTACAATGGGACATACTTGCCTTTTCTACCAACTGGACAAGCCGGGGACTGTATCTATCAAGGTGTATGACTCGTCAGGGAGGATGGCATCCCTGGTCGCTGAGCGAGACCAACCCGCTGGCCGGTACAGTCTGCAGTGGGACGGGCGGCGTGGAGACGGGGAAAGACTCCCTTCTGGGATCTACTTTGTCAGGCTCTCTCTCGGTTCCAATGTCGCAGTAAGAAAGCTGCTGATAGCAAGATAGAGATTGACACACTCTCTCACCCCGGCTCACCCTCTGTTGGTGGGCCGGTTGTGCTTGACCTGATAGTGCCTTCCCTCGTGCCTGGCATTACCCTCCGAATACTGAGAGGTCCTTCGGTATTTCTCCATATTGAGTCAAAAGTCCATGCCTGCCCCGTTTCTTGCGAAGCGAGATACACGGGGCCTGCCCGACTGGGGCGTCTTACGGCCGCTCGTCTCACGAGCCCTGTCCCGTTTGACGGGGCTCTCGGGGTAGGAGCTTGTGATCGGCCTGGGCAAAATTGTAAAATTGGGGGGCTGTCCCCCGTGTGATTTTGGCTTTGACAGCGCAAATATTGCGTAGTAGTATACGAAGGGGCGGAATCTTGAAAAGAACACTTCTGATCTGCTTGAGCATGTGGTTTTTGTGCGGCTGCGCCATGAACGCAGAGAGGGACAATCCGCTCGATCCGCTCTCCGCGCACTACACTGCCATCGCTGGCAGGGTGACGGATAGGGCACACTTCCCGATTCCAGATACGCGGATAACTGTGATGCCAGAAAATGTGAGCGCGCTCACCGATTCTTCTGGCCGCTACACAGTACAGGGTCTCAAGAGAGGGATTCACGTAGTGCATGCAGAGGCTTCATCCTATGCCCCTGACTCACAACAGGTGCAGGTTGCTATAGGTCAGGTGGCGTTGGCTGATTTTGAACTGAACGCGCAACCATATTTTCAGTCGGTGAAAGCCGTCTCTGCACATGAACCAGTCTGGCCACTCGATATCCACTTTGCCTATCTGACTGCTGTCCCGAACGACGGTGATGGGAGCCCTGATGTAGAGAGTGTCCATGTGGTCATTGAGGACATCAACTATGAAAGGTCAATGCAGTTCGACCACGACCAGGGATGCTTCACCCACACCATTATGGCGGACAGCCTGCCTGGAAGGTCCCTTCACAACCTGATTGGCGTGGAGATAGGATTCACGGTAACTGACAGGCAAGGCGGGACTGGACAGGCGACGACCAGGCTGATGCGTATAATAGACCCTCTGCCCTTCATAGTGTCTCCCAAGAACGGTGAAAAAGTAGGCCCAAGACCGATTCTGGAATGGGATTTCTATGTTCCGTACGATATCACACTCAGCATAAGGCTGTATAGAACGCAACCTCACTGGCTCGTTTGGTCAGTAGATTCTATTCCGCCATCAACCAACAACATGCAGGTTCCGGATTCTCTCGACCAGGGTGCCCATTACTGGACTCTGACGGCGTTCGATGCGTTCGGGAATTGGAGTAAATCAGAAGAAGCAAGTTTTCAGGTGGAGGACTGAGTATGAAGCAAGATGCCAACCACCTTGAAGCTCTGCTTGAGATCTCCTCTGTAATAAACTCTATCCTGAGGACACAGCCACTCCTCGAAAAGATCATGGATATAGCAGTGAGTAACATCGGTGCAGAAAGAGGCTTTATCATTCTGAGAGAACCTGGGTCACGCAATCTGGAGGCAAAGGTCAAAAGGAACATGAGTGGAGACGAGACGACTCCTGCCATCTCCAGTTCGATAGTCCAGCAGGCCATCACCTCAGGTGAGCCGGTACTCACACACGACGCAAAAGAGGATCCAAGGTTTGATTCTTCCGATTCGGTAATTCTGCAGAACATCACCTCAGCCGCTTGTGTGCCCCTAAAGCTCAGAAACAGGATCATAGGCGCCATCTATGTCGATTCCAGAAGTGCGAAAAGCATCTTCACCGACAGGACAATCCAGTTCCTCAGTGCCTTCGCCAATCAAGCAGCTATCGCACTCGACAATGCAAGGGTCCATGAGTCTGTCGCGAACGAAAATCTGCTGCTGAAACGGGAAATGGCACAGGTCTCTGGATTTGAAAACATGGTTGGGAAGAGTCAGGAGATGCAGGCTCTCTATGAAATCATGAAGAAAGTGATACCCATATCTTCCTCGGTGCTTATCGAGGGTGAAAGCGGGACGGGTAAGGAACTGGTTGCAAGGGCCATACATTACAATGGCCCCAGAAAGGCAAAACCTTTTGTTGCTCAGCAGTGCAGCGCGATTCCCGAGACTCTCCTGGAGAGCGAACTGTTTGGACACGCGAAGGGTGCCTTTACCGGAGCAAACTCTAACAAGAAAGGCCTCTTTGAGGCTGCAAGTGGTGGAACTTTCTTCCTGGACGAGATCGGGGACATATCCCCTTCCATGCAGGCCAAACTTCTCAGAGCTCTTCAGGAAGGTGAGGTGAGAAGGCTTGGAGAGAATACCTCCCGCAAAGTGGACGTGAGAATAATATCAGCAACGAACAAGAACCTTAGAAAAGAAGTGGCGGAGGGTCGATTCAGAGAGGACCTCTACTATCGGCTCAAGGTAATATCTATAGCCCTCCCTCCCCTGCGGGAAAGAGGAGAGGATATCGCACTTCTGGCACAACACTTCCTTGAAAAATACTCGAGAAAATGCGGCAAGAAGATTAAGAAGACCGATGAAAGCGCAATGGAGAAATTAAGAGGGCACAGCTGGCCAGGAAATGTGCGGGAACTTGAGAATACGATAGAAAGAGCTGTTATCCTGTGCGAGGGGAATACGATCTTGCCTCGCGATTTGATACTGGAATTGGATGCTGGACTGGAACCCGGTGGGACCATAAAGGATTTCGAGAAAAGGCTCATTCTCAACACCCTTCGCAATTACGATGGCAACAGGACAAGGGCCGCAAAGGCTCTGGATATTTCAGTAAGAACACTCCAGTACAAACTGAAGAATTGGAAAGACAAGGGCGGCTAGATGTCCAACCCACCTGAGTTGTACGACCTCCTGGAGAAGATCAATGTGGGAAGTGTTGCCGCAGCCTACAGGGGATTTCAGAAGAGCCTGGAAAGACAGGTTCTCATCAAAATACTTCACCCGCACCTATCCGCGGATCAGCAGCTTGTTGGCCGCTTTGAGCGGGAAGCCAAAGCGTGCGCCTCTCTAAGAGATGAGAACATCATTTCCATTTTTGACTATGGAAAATGGGAGAATTCCTACTTTATTGCGACGGAGTGGGTGGAGGGTGTGAGCCTGGCCAGGTTGCTGAAGAAGGCAGGCAAGCTCCCGACGACTGTGGCAATGGAGATAACCCGGCAGATATGCAAGGGGCTTTCCTATGCCCATTCGAAGGGAATAATCCATAGAGACATAAAGCCTGCAAACATAATGGTGTCGTTCGAAGGGGATGTGAAGATAAGCGACTTTGGTCTGGCGTCCGCAAAGGGGATGCCTTCCATAACCCTTGAGGGTACAATTGTTGGAACCCCGGCATATATGTCTCCGGAACAGGCGCAGGCCCTGCAACTGGACGGGAAAACTGACATATTTTCTCTGGGGTTGACCCTGCACGAGATGATAACAGGAGTGGCAGTCTATGCTGCTCCCACCTACTCCGGTTCCTTGACAAAAGTATTGACTGAGGAAGTCAAGCCAATAAGAACAATAGACCCCTCAGTATCCCCTCAGGTGGAGAGTATTCTTGCAAAGATGCTCCAGAGAGACAGGGCCAAAAGGTTCGACGACTGCAGGGACATAATAAGCAAAATCGAGCAATGGGCTTCGGTAACCGGAGCCAGCCTTTCAAGGTCGGAAATTGCCAGCTTCACAAGCGAACCTTCTGTTTCAGATGTCAAACCTTTTGAGCCCACCTTCAAACGAAGAAGGCCTTTCAGAACAATAAGCCTTGCCGTTCTTGCCGCAGTGCTTTTCGGCGCTCTTCTCATAATCGGCCCGAAGAACTTATTCCGACAGACCCAATCGGTTCCGATGGATCGCGGGAAGGTTGC
Organism: candidate division TA06 bacterium; assembly: GCA_004376575.1. Lineage (NCBI taxonomy): Bacteria > candidate division TA06 bacterium. The sequence continues at coordinate 5,557 of SOJN01000018.1, forward strand.
GGAAGATGCGATGCCGGATACTGTTCTCGCGGACAAAGGCTCCTTGTTCATAGACTCACGGCCGAGGAATGCAAAGATCAAGCTGGACGACAAATGGATCACCAGTACTACGCCCTGTGTCATTGGAGGACTGCTTCCCGGTAATCATCACATAATACTGTATAAACCTGGATTCGATTCCACGGGCGCATCATTGAACATCGAAGCAGGAAGGAGAGCCTCCTTTTCCCTTGATCTTCTCAGCAAAAAGAAAGGGTATGGTCTCATCAGATTCAGGATTACACCTTGGGCAAAGGTTTACATAGATGGGAAATATCTGGATACGACACCTATAGGAAAAGCGATAAGACTCCAGGAAGGGATGCATGTTGTTAGCTTTGAAAATCCCGATTATCCCGCCTTCACAGAGTCTCTGCTGGTCCTCGCAGACAGCGCAGCGGATGTACTGATCAACCTTGATGACAAGGTTGGCTACTTGAGGATAGCAGCCAGTCCGTGGGCTGACGTATACATAGATGGTGTCAAGTTTGGAACAACACCCATTTCAGAATCGATTGTTCTCGTCACCGGCCACCATCAACTCTCACTGATAAATCCGGAGTTTCAATCTCACGTAGAAACTCTATATATCGAGCCGAGGAAGACTCTAGAGAGGCTCGTCAAACTGAAAACAGGGGGATGATCATTCACACTCGGAACTTGTCCATCGTGAGCCTGATGATTATTCTGAGCCTACCCCGAGCAGCCTGTGGCTTATTAAGTATGGAGGATGTTCGAAAAGAATACGAGCTGGCCCATTACGAGAAGGTGGTCTCGCTGGGAAAGGAGGTCCTCTCACTCACACCTCTTGAGTCAGGGAGCGAAGTGGAGGTTAGAACTCTGATGGCCTTCTCGTATGTAGCTCTGCACCTCAACTATGACGCGGAAAGAGAGTTTGAGAGGATTCTTGTGTTGAACCCAGACTTTGAACTCAATCCTGTCTTCACTTCACCCAAGATACTCTCAGTATTTGAGAGTGTGAAAGAAAAAATGAGATTGCTGGGGAGTGGTAAAATCAGCGCCTTTGACAATAGAAAGGCTGCACTCTGGTCGGCCCTCTTCCCCGGACTTGGGCAGATATACAAGGGCGAAAAGAAAACTGGTTACGCAATCGCTGCCTGTGAGGTTCTTCTTCTGACAGCAACCATTTACTCACACATGAATTATGCGTCAGCACATGATGAGTATCTCAGGTCAGTTGAATCAGAAGAGATAGAAGCAAACTACGAAACATATAACGACTGGTACAGAGCGAGACTCATGTTTGGTGGGGCCGCTATTGCGGTTTGGGTCTATTCACATCTTGATGCAGCGCTGCGGACCAGGATTCCTAAAAACAAAAGGTTACGTGACCTCTCTATATCTATCTCTTCTAATGCAGATCAGGTCTCCATTGGGGTGAGTGTTTCCCTCCCCAAGATGTGAGCGCTACCCTTTTACAGGTGCTTCTTCAGTGCAGCGTAGGTATCACCCAGGCTCTGGGATACAAGTTTGGTGTCAGAAAGTATTGGCATGAAGTTTGTGTCTCCCTTCCATCTGGGAACAATGTGCATGTGAATGTGTCCCAGCACGCCAGCACCTGCCACTTTGCCTATGTTAATCCCCACATTGAACCCTTCAGGCTTGAACGTCTTCTTGAGTGCGGCCACCACCTTCTTCGCAACCAGAAACATGTCGCATATTTCTGCATCAGTCAAACTGTCGATGTTTCTCACATGCCTGTAGGGCGCTATCAGAAGGTGTCCGTTGTTGTATGGATAGAGGTTGAGAATGCAGTATGACTTTTTGCTTCTGTAAAGTAGGTAGTTCCTCCTGTCATTTTTTGTTTTCGCCTTCTTGCAGAACAAGCAACCCTTCTCTTTTTTGCTCTTTATTATGTATTCCATTCGCCAGGGCGCCCACATCTTTTTCACATTAACACCCCCTGAGAAGATCGGTTAGTCTCATCAGACAGAGCAGAAGTACGCATAAGTTGGCCAGTGAGCTTCTCGTGTCAGAAGAGTTTCATCTGCGGCTCCGCAGTCTGCCTCTCTCCGCCTTCGAATATCTTGATTTCTCCGAACACCCCATCATAACCCGGTTCGGCCTCAACCTCTCCCTCTCTTACTCGCCCGATACCCTCTGCCACCCGTCCTGAACTTTTAGTCGCTATCTCCTCTACAGGAACGTTGAGCAAAATATCAAATTCGTTCCTAAATGAACTCAATAGCTTGTCATATTCTCTCGTGACGGTAGCAGTTCCTACGCCAACATTAAGAGCAGCACTTATCACCTCCTCCAGTGGAACAAGACTCTTGTACGGAATTGCATTTTGAGGAACGAACCCCTTTTCCCTATCAGCCAGATCCTCGACCCTGTGAAGCACACCTATTGTGAGTGGCTTTCCACAGACCGGGCACAGGTCATCATTCACCTTCGACTCAGATGGTGAAAACCTCACGTTGCACTTCCTATGCCCGTCAAAATGGTACTTGCCTTCCTGGGGAAAGAATTCTATGGTGCAATTGAACCTTTCTTTGTCCTTCCTGGTGAGCACATCCACAATCTCATCAAAGGCGAGGTCACAATCGAAAACATTGGCTTCTCTGCCAAGTTTGGAAGGTGAATGGGCATCCGAATTTGAGATCAAAGAGAATCTGTCCAGAGCCGAAAGCCTCCAGTTCATGGCTGGATCACTTGATAGACCAGTCTCTACCGCATGGATTTCCTCTGCAATTGTGCCGAAGCAATCCTCTATTCTGTCAAAACCAGACTTTGCCCCAAACAGAGAAAACCATGGAGTCCATATGTGGGCGGGCACGATAAATGAACGGGGGCATGCATTCTTGACAGCCTCAACCATCTCTGCCGCATCCAGACCAAGTATGGGCCTCCCATCAGAGGCTATCTTCCCGTACTTGCCAGCAATCTTGGCTACCTTGCCTGCATCCTCAAAGGTTGGAACAAATATGACCACATGTATCTTTCTCAATCTCCCAAACTTCGAATAGATATGTGACAGCTCTGTGCTGAGAATGAAGAATGTCTCGCCGTGTTTGTAGATGTCTCCTCCCGCAGGCACGAGCTCCTTCTTCAGGTGCTCCATCCACTCAGGATGTGTGAAGTCACTCGCACCAACTAATTTTATCCCCTTCCTCTCGGCCCACCTGGATATCTCAGGTATGACCATGTTACCGCTCGTGGCTCTGCTGTACTTCGAGTGTATGTGCAGGTCCGCAATGAAAGGCATTTCCTACTTCCCGGCTTTAACCATCATCCTGCCAGTGGTCCTGGTGGCCTTCTCCGTCGTTAGATGTTTGTACATCGAGACATCTGTCAGCCCTGCTCTGCGCAACAAGGCTGCAACAAACTTTAGAGAATAGCTTCTTTCCACGTGCACCTCATCTATCCTTGTGAACCTATCGCTTATATCATTCTCACTCACGAACAGCGTAAGATCAAGGGTGGCCAGGTTCCTTCTTGGGTCCCAGGTGTTTCGCCAGATTGATAGAACAGGGCCTTCTTCTTTTACAATGGTTTTGTCCCCCCACAACGTTGATAGACCGAACTCGGTGTTCATGTCAAATATGAAGAGCCCGGACTCCTTGAGAGAATCGGCCACGCATCGAAAGCAGGATTCCAGTTCGTCTTCCTCTAAGAGATTGTTCACACTGTCAAACAAGCAAGTTACCAGATCGACCTTGCCTTCGACTGAAAAGTCGCTCATGTCTGCCTGGAGAACCTCGATATCCATTTGCTCTTTTGTGAATCGCTGCCTGGCCACCTCCAGCATCTGCTCCGAAGAATCAAGGGCGACCACATCATGGCCAGCTTTTCCAAAAAGGACGGCACACACACCAGTCCCACACGCGATGTCCAGAATTCGCAGTCTCCTATCAGCATAATCTGGATGGAGTCCAGCGATGTATTCCACCCACTCCTCATACTGAATATCTACCATTAGAATATCGTAGTAAGGAGCGATGGCCGAGAAGGGACGAGATTTCATCTTCTTTCAAATGTGGATGTGAATTCTTTCAATCTGGGCGGCTCCTTGACCATACTTAGCCCTTTTATGCTCTCTCTCCTCTTGTAGACACTGGATACGACCTGAGCCACATACTCGAGGTGGGTATTGCTATAGACTCTTCTGGGAATGGAAAGTCTGACAAATTCGGGCATTCGATCCTCTTCTTTTTTCCAGGCTTTCACATTCTCGGGTGCTCCTCTCACACCCCCTTCGAGGTAGATCTCGCCGCACAGCGCCTGGGCAGGAAAGTCAGAATGTTTCAGATGCGGGAGGAACTCACCCACCACGATGAAGATTGCATGACCGCCATAGGGTCTGTAGACCGGTATGCCTTCGCCTGCGAGCATCTCTCCAAGATACGCGACCTGTCCGATCCTGAAAGAGAGATACTCTTCGTCTAGGCTCTCCTTGATGCCCTGGCCCATCGCTTCAAGATCGCGAGCTGCACAGCCGCCCTGGGTGTAGAATCCCTCAGTCAGCATCGCCAAGTCCTTGAAGCTGTCTGCGAGTGCAGCGTTGTTCGTCGCGAAAAATCCTCCTGTGTTCGAAAGGCCGTCTTTCTTCGCACTCACCAGACATCCGTCAAAATGGGACAGAATGGTTTTCACGATCTCCTCAAGGCTCTTCTCTTTGTATTCATTCTCATACTTCTTTATGAGATAGGCATTCTCCGCAAACCTCGCAGCATCAACGTAGAAGCGAATGTCCCGTCGATTCAATTCTTCTCTCACCGATCGAATGTTCGATAAAGAAACCGGCTGCCCTGCGCCAGTGTTGTTGGTGATAGTCAACATGCATACCGGAATTGTCTCCTTGTCCACACGGGCAATCAAGGTGCGCAAGCCCTCTATGTCCAGGTTACCTTTGAAGAGAGCTTGAGACTTCCAATCGAATGCCGTAGAAGTGAGCAGGTCGTGAGGGATGCCGCCAAAAGCTTCTATGTTCGCCCGCGTCGTCCCAAAATGCGTATTGCTCGGAACATGGTCTCCCCTTTTCAAAATAAGCTGGAAAAAAAGGTGTTCACCTATCCTTCCTTGATGAAGTGGAAGGATGTGCTCGAAGCCGAACACAGACCGGACAGAATCTACAAATGAGTAGTAGCTTCTTGAATGGGCAAAAGATTCATCGGCGCTCATGAGTGAAGCCCACTGACTGGAGGACATTGCGGATGTCCCACTATCGGAGAGAAGGTCAACATAGACGCTCTCTGAAGGAAGCAGAAAAACGTTATGGCCTGCCTTCTTCAGTGCTGAGGCCCTGTCCCCCCTGACGCTGAGGCGTATCTTCTCGCACGACTTTATCCTGTATGGCTCGGGCGGGGAGCGCACGCACCCTCCTTGTCTGCCCTATCAGTTACTGTGAGATGTAGTCAAGACTCCTTGCGGGTTTTCCTCTCAACTTTCGGCTTCCCTGATTCCGGTTGCAGAGGGGCAAACAATATTCGCTCTTATGAACTTGTATCTTCCCCTGTTTTCAAGATAGAAGGCGCCAATTGTTATGTGGTAGCCTTCCAGAGTTCCTGTTATGTTCCCATCCGCCTTGTGTATCCAGGGGGATCTTCTGTTCGTTTCATTGAGCGCGACAATGAGATGAACTTTGCCTTCTTCCATGTCTGCTATGTCTTCGCCACTTGGCCTACACAGGGCCTTCAAATCACCAAGCTCGGTGTGAGAATGGAAGTCGCCTATGACATTGACGGGATGGTGATCAAGTATCCTTTCTATCCTGGCAACTCTTTTCGGTCTGGGGGCAACCCAGGTCAGGGCTTTCCGCGCAGTCTGGTAAGGTATCGCATATTGTATGATAAACTGGTCTTCGCTGGCAAAACCAAGAGCGACTCCCAGCGCTTCATGGTGGAAAACCTCAACAGAAGAGAGCACAATGGAGAGAAAGGCCGTCTGCTGGATAAAAACCGTCTTTCGCTTTACAGCCTTATCTCCCATAAGTCCTCGCCTTCAAATCGAGCTCTGTCTTGACGAGTTCGCAAATCGACTCCAGTTCCTTCATGTCAACGGCTTTCAGCCCTTTTTCAGGAACCGGCCTATCCAGAGAATAGATTTGAATCTCCATCGGCCTTATCCGAGAGAGAGCAGAAAGCCAATCCCTCAGTTCGGCATCACTCCTGTTGTCAACACTACCTTTGACGAAGAGGGCCTGTATTATCGTATCTGGTATCTGGGCGAGACCAGAAATGATTCTTTCGAGGTCTATTCCCTGACCAGGCCCGTTGAGCGCCGCAAGCATCTCTTGATTCCCCACGTCAAGTTTCATGATTCGCAGTTCCACGCCGGATATGGCAGTCCTTATCCTCTCATCCATACTTAGTGATGAGTTGGAGAGGAGCGCTATGGGCACACCAGGTGCCAATCTGTCTCTGAGGTGGCGAACCTCGCGGACGATTGCGGGAAAGTCAGGATGCACGGTCGGCTCGCCGTTGCCGGAAAATGTTATTGCATCCAGAGACCGCGACTCCTTAAGAGCAGCCTCAACCGCCTCCAGGATCCGCTCGACAGCCGGAAGCCTTTCTGGCAGATCTCCGGGATTTCTGGTCCTCCCGTACTGACAGTAGCAGCAGTCGAAGGTGCACACCTTCTTATCAGAAGGGAGTACGTTTATGCCCAGCGACTTACCCAGTCTTCTCGATCTTACGGGGCCGTAGATGACCCCTTTCTGTAGTCGAAGGACGCCCATCACATGCCGCCCATGTGTATTTGAGCAAGGAGCAGTGTCAACTCCGAAGCTCATCCTTGAATCCATTCTGGCTCAGTCGCGAATCTCGTGGAAAAGGATTCCATCAAACCTTTCGCTTCTCAACCGCAGAGACTGCCTCGTCGAAAATTGTGAGAGCATCGTCTATCTCTCGCCTGGTAACCACCAGAGGAGGCATAAACCTCAAACTTGAGGGGCCACAACCCAGCATTACCAGACCTCTTTTGAAAGCTTCCTGAATAATCGTATCTCTTGTCAGCTTGGCATATTCCTTTGTATCCCTGTCTTTGACAATCTCCACACCTATCATCAATCCTTTGCCTCGTACATCTCCAAAAAACCTGTGTCTGACCATCATCTCCTGAAGCTTCTTGAGCATGTACTTCCCCTGTTTGGCCGCGTTATCCACAAGGCCGCCTTCCAGGAGTTCAATCGTTGCCAGCGCAGCAGAGCATGAAATTGGATTGCCCCCGAACGTGGAGGCATGAGACCCCGGGACCCAGTCCATCAAAGAGCTTCTTGCGATGCACGCTCCCAGCGGCATACCCGAAGCTATCCCTTTGGCCACAGCCACTATGTCAGGTTTCACACCCCAGTGTTCTATGGCAAACATCTTGCCTGTTCTTCCCATTCCGGCCTGGACCTCATCATCAATGATGAGTATGTCGTATTTGTCGGCCAGAGCCTTCAGTCTCTGGTGATAGCCGTCCGGGGGAAAAACGTATCCACCCTCGCCCTGCACTGGTTCGATGACAATGGCCGCCACATCTTCAGCGGGGACAGAGGTCCTGAACACTTCATCTTCTATGTACCTGACGCAGGCGAAGTTGCAGGTTGGGTGGGTGAGATTGAACGCACATCTGTAGCAGTACCCATAGCTTACGTGTCTAACCCCGGGAAGGAGCGGCCCGAATCTGGACCTCTGTATGGCCTTGCTCGCCGTCAGCGAGAGCGCGCCCATAGTTCTCCCGTGGAACGCGCCGTGAAATGCTATCAATCTGTGTCTTCTAGTGTGATATTTTGCCAGCTTCAAACAGGCCTCCACCGCTTCTGCGCCGGAGTTGCCAAAGAAGACCTTTTTGTTCTTCCCCCCGGGGGCAATCTCGGCCAGTTTCTCGGCAAGGTTAGCCTGAACCTCATAGAAGAAATCGGTCCCAGACATGTGTATCAGCTTTCCTGCCTGATCCCTGATGGCCTTCACAACCCTGGGATGACAGTGGCCCGTGGCAACGACTCCTATTCCCGCCGCAAAATCAAGATACTTGTTCCCCTCCACATCCCAGACCTCAACTCCCTTCCCTTTTTCAAATACTGTATAGTGGCCCCTGGTGTAGCACGGGGCAACATACTTCCTGTCCAGTTCGAGTATCCGCTTATTTTTGAGGCCTTTAACCCGGTGAATCTCGCTCGTTTTTGCCATTCCTCCCCCCACTTTGTGAAATATAGAATAATCAGCCAGCACAAAATATCAGAGCATAGGTGCCCTGTCAAGTGGCAAAAAAAGGGCCTGTCCACAGGGCAGGCCCTTCAAAACACGCGTTCGTGGCGCTATTTGAGATGTGTGATCTTTCTTGTGCTGGTAAATGATCCGGCCTCCATCCTGTAGAAGTAGATGCCAGAACTGACACGGCTGCCGCCACTGGACGTACCATCCCAGACTGCCGAGTACCTACCAGGATCTTTCACCTCTTCAACCAGTGTGGCAACAACTCTGCCGGTAATATCGTACACACGAACCCTGGTGAGAGCCCTGGAAGATATCTCGTACTCTATGCGAGTATTGCCTGTGAACGGGTTGGGTCGGGCCAAATAGAGCATGTCGACAAAACGTGCCTTCTCGAGATGCGACTCCTCAATTCCGACCTCAAAGGAGCCCGTTATCACACGCGGCGACTTACACGCAAGCCCCCACGCATCCTGAATAGTGACACTGTCAGGATAGACCGTATCACCGACAGCTACAGTTGGGACTCCTCCGCTCGTGGTGAGATAGACAATCAGTTGAGTGGAGTCGGCGCTCCATACGGCGGAACCCAGAGAGCCATCAACAGAAAGCCAGGTGTGACCTCCGCTAAGCGGCAGGATGTTGTCAATGTTGGTCTGATCGATTGTTGGGATATTCGTATGAGCATTGAACTCCAGCCTAACATAATCATCATCATCAATCCCGGGTCCTCCAGTCGGACCATCTGTGGCGAAGGCCTCAAACAGTATGGGGCCGGGTGCATCGTCGACGGAAGCTTTCAGGGCAACGTCCATACTGTCGTTGTCTCTATGCGGAGCCCAACTGCCTGTGAATTCCCACCCGTGCCTGGACTTCGGTTGGCTGTAGTCCATTCCGATGAACGGATCGCCGCGTGTGGGCCCAGCCTCAAGCTGGATGTACCCGACAAAGAAAGATCCATCCGTGAACACCCAGTTTTGGTTCGGCCAGAGATTGTATGTAAACCATCCCCCAGCCAGGACCGCAAATGTAGTTTCTGCAAGAATAGATCCCGGAGAACCATCGGGTGTGTCGTCCTCCATGAGCATCACCTTTATGTTCTTGGGAGGATTCTCACAACTGTTAATCCCCGCACTTACAGACTGAACCAGACACGGATATCTTGGAGGAGTGTATTTGTTTGCCCAACCCGACCCAGTACCGTTCCACGCAAATCCAGCCTCCAGACTGTCATCAACCCAGCTCAACTCACCTGGATAGTCTACGACCAGGATCTCAGCCATTGAGGAGTCGTTGACAGCTACTGAATCATCGGTTAGGACCACCTTCGCCTTTGCAAAATAGGTTGCCTCTCCAGGTGGTGTCCAGCTCGGGGTGAACACAACGGAATCGACGTCGCCAGGATTTAAGGCAGAAATAGTAGCTGTATCTCCGAAATAGTACGTTCCCAACGTATCCATAACATAGCAGTAAACATCAAAGAACGTGGCAACCTGGTTTCCCGTATTCTTCACTTTCGCCCACAAGTCCACACTGTCAGTAGGAAGCATAATGAACCCTCTGCTATCCGGAGTGGCCACATCGGTTAGGGCCGCGTCTGCGATCTGGAATGTTGATGAAATAGGAGGAGTGAAGAGTATTGCCAGGTTGCTGTGAATCACATTTTCAGGAGGCGTGAATCCGAAGAGGTATCTCAAACCGACCGTCCCTGTTATATCCTCAATACCGACCGAGCGGCTAGCAATGCTCTGGCTGGGACCTACCTGTTCCAGAATCTGAAATGTAATAGTGCTGTCCGGCCTGGAGAGTATTATTTGAAATGTGTTTTTGCTTGCCGGACTGTTCCAGAATTGCACCGTAAGATACGAGATAACGAAAGTATCCGCGGCAGCGTTGGTCCAGTAGAAGCAGCCCGGAGGGCCGTCGGGATGTTCAACGGTAAAGTCAAGATCGTCCATGAGAGGTGCAAGAATATCGTTTGGCCTTTGAGGGTCAGGAAGAGGCTGAAAAGCTGCAGCCTCCAGAGTCCTATCGCTCAAAGAGATGTATCCATTAGAACCTACATAAATCTGGTCCGAGTCATACCAGTAATATGGAAACGTAAATCCTATGGGAATAGGTCCCACGACATTGTCATCGAAAAGGCCTGTCACCTCAATCCAATCCGATGTGGTATCGATCCAGGAGAATGTTGGACCGATAGCAGTGTCAGAATCTACCCAGGTGTACCCATAAACATCCGGACCACCTTCTCCCAGTATCACCGGCATTCTCTCGACCTGACCTGTCCAAAGGTTTGTCAGACCGAAACTTGCGGCAGTCCACACGAAACAGACCGCAATTGGAACAAACACCGACAAGAACCTTCTCAACATGCTGACCTCCTTCTTTCTTTTTGTCGTATCAAGAAACAGATGTACTTCTACCCTCACCACCACCTTAGCCAGAACATTATAGTTTGGATGAACTTACGACACAAATTCCACGCCAATTTAGCATACTACCCCCTATCTACACAGGTGTCAAGAAAAATTACACTGCCGAAATCCCCCATCAAATACTCATTGTAAATTGGAAATTGTCGGAGATTCTGCCTGCCCGGGGCGTTTCACGGTCCCCCGTTTCTCGCGAAGTGAGATACACGGGGCCTGCCTCGTTCCACGAGGAGCTTGTCGAAGGGAGCGGAGTCATGAGTTCATCGAACGACGGAGTCGAGGGGCAAGTATGAAATTGTAAACTTGAACCCGCGCCACTGGGCTTCGGCAGTTCGCAGTTTGTAGTCTGCAGTTTGTAATTCTTTCTCCTCCGTCGGCTCACGCCGACGAAGGACGAAATATACCACATCAGATGTCAAGAAAGAATTCAGCAGGTCCTTCGGCTCAGCCTCAGGATGAAAAATACCCGATCCTGTCTGCCGACAGTCTGGGTCTTTTTCAGCTGGGCCTATTTCGTTCGTCCCTCGCGATTCGCACTTTCTTCTCTGCACTCTGTCCTCCGTACTCTGTACTTCCCGAAGGGCAAGTTTTCCCTTGAATCACAAGCGATACACCAATATACTTCCACACCGAATAGAGGAAAAGAGGAGTTAGAGAATGCGGTCCGAAAGAGTGAAAAAGGTTCCTCCGTATCTTTTCGCACAAATTGATAAGACAGAAGAGGAGCAACGGGCAAGGGGCGTTGATGTCATAAGTCTCGGCGTCGGAGATCCAGATGTTGCTACGCCACATTTTATAGTCGATGAGCTCAAATCCACGGCTGAGGAGCCGGAAAACCACCGCTATTCTCCATACGAAGGGCTGAAGGAGTTCAGACAGGCAGCTTCGGACTGGTACAGGCGGAGGTTCGATGTCGAGACAGATGCGGACAGGGAAGTTCATGCTCTTATGGGAGTGAAAGAAGGACTGATACACATGTTTCTTGCCCTCATAGACCCTGGCCAACTGACGATAGTGATGGATCCCAGTTATCCCATATTTGAGGTGGGAACGTCTTTTGCAGGTGGCGAGACATATCATGTCCCGCTTCTTGAAGAGAACAACTACCTTCCTGACCTGAACGCCATCCCGACAGACGTGCTCAAAAAGGCAAAAGTGATGGCTATCAACTACCCACACAACCCGACTTCAGCAGTCGCTCATCTCGATTTCTACAGGAAAGCTGTGGCTTTTGCCAGGGAAAATGGACTGCTTTTGATAAACGATGCCGTCTATACAGAGCTATATTTCGGAGACTTCAAGCCTCCTTCGATCCTTCAGGTAGATGGCGCCTTGGACTGCTGTGTGGAATTTCATTCTCTATCGAAGACTTTCAACATGACCGGGTGGAGGATAGGCTTTGCAATAGGAAATAGAGAAGCCATAGATGCACTCTCAGTAATCAAGACCAATACCGACTCTGGACTGTTCAAACCAATACAAATGGCAGGGGCAAAGGCTCTCAGAGAGGATCTGAACTCTGTGGATTATTTGAGAGAGATCTATAAAAGGAGAAGAGATCTGGTCATATCCAGATTGAGCAACGTGGGCGTGAAACCCTATCCACCAGAAGCGACGTTCTATGTATGGTCGAAAATTCCATGGGGCACAGACTCCATTGACTTCTGCAGGACCGTATTGGAAAAGTCGGGCGTCATAGTCGCGCCGGGTGTTGGTTGGGGCAAGTATGGAGAAGGCTATTTCCGTGTAGCACTCACTGTCGGCGATGAAGTATTGAAGAAGGCAATGGACAGATTGTGCGCAGCGATAAAGGGAGGAGTTTAGATAAGCGGTCTCTTATTGCTTGGCCTTCAGTATCTCCTCTAGTTCTTCCGAATTTGGCGAGCTTGCAACTGCAGTCTCTCTATCAATTGCATTGTCTCTCACAAGTCTTGCCAAGGAAGTGTTCAGGGAAATCATCCCCTCTTTTGCTCTTGTCTGAATAACGTTGGCTAATTGATGCGTCTTCGCCTCTCTGATAAGGGCTCTTACTGCCGCGGTACAAACCATTATCTCTGGAGCAAGAACCATTTTACTCCTGTCAACTGACGGTAGAAGGAGCTGAGAGATCACTCCGATAAGGTTGGATGAAAGTTGAAGCCTTATTTGTCTCTGGGCATGCTGCGGGAAGACGTCTATGATTCTGTCCACAGTCTGAACCGCATCCATAGTATGGAGAGTGGAGAGAACGAGATGGCCTGTCTCTGCTGCAATTATGGCGAAATCAATCGCTTCCAGGTCTCGCATGTCGCCAATCACAATCACATCAGGATCCTCTCTCAACAAACATTTCATTGCATTGGAAAAGGACCTGGTATCTTTGCCCACTTCCCTCTGATTCACTATTGATTTCTTGTCCGTATGAAGGAACTCTATCGGGTCTTCCACGGTGATTATGTGACACTCTTGTCTCTCATTAATGTAATCCACCATAGCTGCTATTGTTGATGATTTGCCTGAACAAGCAGGACCGGTCACCAGAACCAGGCCTCTCTCCTTCTTCGCGAATTCCCGGCAAATCTCCGGAAGACCCAGTTCGGACATGTTCGGAATCCGCGCGGGAATGAGACGGAACACCAGGCCAAGATGGCTTCTCTGCTTGAAGATGCTTACCCTGAATCTGGCAAGATCGGGTACATTGACTGCAAGATCCACGTCGAGGATTTGGTAGAATAATTCTTGCTGCTCCTTGGTCATGAGATTGTTAACAAGATTCTTGGTATCTTCATCAGTCACCGGTGCCATTTCCATTGGCTCAAGTTGTCCGCATATCCTCAGAAGTGGCGGGGAATCTACCTTCAGTATCAGGTCAGAGGCCTTCCTGTTGTACATCTTTACCAGTACTTCTCCTATATTCATGTCACTAACCTCAACCGCCAGACACAGATCTTTCGAAATCCTCGGGATCGGAACACTTAGAGAGCGCATCACGGTAACTGACGACTCCACTCATATACATCTGCTTAAGTGCTTGATCTAGCATCTGCATCCCATACTTCTGGCCGGTTTGGATAAGAGAGTATATCTGATAGGCCTTCCCCTCTCTTATCACATTTCTTACCCCCGGAGTGCAGATGAGTATCTCAAATGCTGCTGTTCTGCCGGAACCATCAAGTTTGCGCAGAAGTGCCTGAGATATGATCGCCTGAAGTGCTGTGGACAGTTCCAATCTAATCTGCTGATGTTGATCAGCCGGAAAAGTGTCCAGGATTCTATCTACAGTCTGAGCTGCATCTGTTGTGTGCAGAGTAGTTAGAACGAGTGCACCCATTTCTGAAGCCCGGATTGCCATCTGCATGGTCTGAAGATCTCTCATCTCACCGACAACCACTACATCTGGGTTTTGTCTTGTGACGTGCCTCAAAGCCTCAGCGAAGGAGTCTGTATCCTCACCAAGGCCTCTCTGTTCTATGGTGCACAGATTGTCCTCGTAGACGAACTCAATCGGATCCTCCAGTGTAATTATGTGTCTTCGGTAGAGAGAGTTCAAATACTCCACCATTGCCGCTATGGTGGTACTCTTGCCGCTGCCCGTTGGTCCGGTCACAAGCACCAGACCCCGGTGATACTCAGCAATGTCCTTCAATATCTCTGGCAGACCCCATTCATCAATCGATCTTATTTTGATTGGTATTACCCTCAGCGCGGCACCTATGTGCCCCCTCTGGCAAAATGCGTTCGTTCTGAAGCGAGCCACTCCGGGCAACTCATATGTGAAATCCAGCTCAAGCCTATCCCTGAACCAACTCTTCTGCTGCTCAGACATCAATTCGTAGACTAATCTCTTGGTGTCTTCCTTGGTCAGAACAGGAAAGGTTGACCTCTGGATCTTGCCGTTGATCCTGTAGATGGGCGGTTGGCCTGCCTTTATGTGCAGGTCAGAGGAACCACTGGCCACAACATCATTGAGGAGCTCTTTTACTTCCACGCCCTATCCCCTAACTTTATACACTCCACCCCACAACCCCAACCCCCGTTCAAGTGCTCAAATGTTCAAGTGTTCAAATGTTCAAGTGTTCAAATGCTCAAGTGCTCAAGTGCTCAAATGTTCAAGTGTTCAAATGTTCAAGTGTTCAAATGCTCAAGTGCTCAAATGTTCAAGTGTTCAACATTGAACTCTCTTCGCCTGCCAGATCCTCGATCTTAGATTATCCCCGCACTCCCGCAACCCCCGTTCAAATGTTCAAATGTTCAAATGTTCAACATTGAACTCTCGAACCCTGGTTTCAGGTTCACGCCCGAAAGGACTCGAACCTTCAACCTGTCGAGGTCGAGCACAGCGAGGCCGAAGATCCCGTTTCTCGCGAAGCGAGATACACGGGACGGAACCGCGGCCCCGAAGGGGCCGTCTCACCTCTCGGATTCAAAGAACACCTGGCATTTCGTCAACGCCCGAAAGGACTCGAACCTTCAACCTGCGGAACCGGAATCCGCCGCTCTATCCAATTGAGCTACGGGCGCATCTACATTTAAGATTGTACATTTATGATTTAAGATTGTCGTTGCAAGTGCGCAAGCTAAACGCATATATGTATCAAACCTTCGCCTTCGGTGCGTAGGATAACATCACGAAAGACTAATGTCAATTGGAATTGCCGTACACAAATTACGAATTGCAGGTGACACGTTGCCAAAGAAGGAGAAACGTTGTCACTCCAGGATCTACGACTCAACTTACTGTAGGGGCGTATTGCAATACCCCCCATGAATAGCACAAATGTCAAATGTCAAGTTGAAAATCCTTCGAGTATTCGGAGGGCACCGTCCCCAGGGTTCGCCCGGCGTGTCCCCGCCGTCGGAGGGGATGCATGGAAGGTAATTTCGTAATTTCAAAGGGGATGGGATGGGTTGTGAGGAATTTCGTAATTTCGAATTGTCAGCTGATAGCTGGCGACTAACAGCTAAGGGTAGGTTAGAATTTCTTTGCCATCTCTGTCAATAGCTCGTGCGCCCTCTCAGAAAACCAGCAGTCCAAGTAGAACTTCTCTCTTTGGGTCAGGTGTTTACGAATCTGCGCTTCAACCGCCTCCACGCGATTGTGTTTAATCATTCCAAACGCCTCGTAAGACAATACACCTATCGATTTGGCCTTGTTGATCGACATGGATAATACCTTCTTAACCGGTAGCACTCGATCCACCAAACCCAATCGGAAGGATTTCTCAGGCCTGTAAAACTCACCAGTATACATGATTTCACGGGCATACCGTTCCCCGACAACTTGCCTTAGGATGCATTCGCCCGGATATGGAACAGGTAGTCCCAGTCTGATCTCGTTGAGTCCCATGAGTCTCTTCCCTTCGGCGATGAAGCGGTAGTCGCAACAGAGAGCCAGGATACAACCACCTGCTACGGCATGCCCTGTTATTGCAGCTACCGTCGGTTTTGATAAGGTATACAAATCCATGCATACTCGATTGAATGTTCGATAGAAAACCTCGAGGTTCTTTCGAGTAAACCCGAGCAGTTGGGGAATATCAAAGCCCATGGAAAAAAACTTGTTATTGGAACCGGTAAGTACAACACCGTGCACGTCTGAATCGTCCCTTGCTCTGCATACACTGTCACCCAGCTCATCAAGGAATTGCAGGTCCAGCGCATTTATCACGCCCTTGTTCAACTTCAGTATTGCTATCCCATCCTTATGCTCTGCTCGAACCAGTTCCATAACCACACACCTTTCCTAATGACAGATTGCCGTTCCGCCTGCCACCCACTCTGAACGATGCTTAAGGACTTGGGCTTACTTCTTCATCCGAACACAATTGCAGAATCCGTCAATGTTAGCACGGCGGGGTGAACATATCAAATTGAAAAACAGGCTGAGAGCCCATGTTACAGCTCACAACTTACAGTTTATTGCCTCGCTCAGCTGATAGCTGACAGCTTACTTGAAATGCAAAACCTGGCACCGAAAAGGTGCCAGGCCATTTTGGGCAGTGTGGTTACAGCTATCTCTTCTTCTTCTTATGCCTGTTACTTTTGCTTCTTTTTTTTCTCTTGTGTGTGGCTATCTTCTTTCTTTTTCTTTTCTTACCGCAAGGCACCGCTACATATCTCCTTCCTATACAACCCTTGCCTTAAGGAGTCTCGACGGCTTAAACGTCGGAACCAACCTTGAGGGTACATGAACTGGAGACCCAGTCTTCGGATTCCTGGCAACTCTGGGCTTCCTCTGTTTGTTCTTGAATACTCCCAGCCCCCTTATCTCCACCCTGTGGTTATCTTCAAGGGCTTTACACAATGCGTTCAAGAATGCATCTACGATGACTGCCGTGTCCCTTTTTGTAAATCCGGTTGAAGTGGCAACATACTCCACCAGATCCGCTTTCGTCTTCGTCATCGTCGCCTCCTCTCTGTCGTTCTTTTGCCATTCTGTCGAACACGGCCCTTAAAGCGCGTGTTCGAGGGGATCTAACGCCCACAACCCTCGCACGTGTCTGCGGAACAGCTGCTACATGAGTCGCCTGAAGAATCCCCCCGCACCCTAAAGGTGGAGAATAATCTCTTGAGTTTTCTGGACCTACACCCCTTACATCCGAGGCTTTTCAAGTCCTTTTCTGTAAAGATCAAAAACTCCATCTTCTTTCCGCACTCGCAACACAAGTACTCATATATGGGCATTCAGGCTGCTCCACGGAATTTGACCGAGATTATCTCACCTAGGCTAACCATTGTCAAGCAAAAAATTTACGGCCTTTTTCGACCCCTTTTTTCCGGGCGGCTAAGACCCCAGCTCCCCCCTCAAGAATTGACCAGTGTAGGAGGATTTGCACGCAGCCACCTCCTCTGGAGTCCCACATATCACAACTCTGCCTCCGTCTTCGCCTCCTTCAGGACCCAGATCTATGATGTAGTCAGCGCACTTAATAACATCCAGATTGTGTTCGATTATGAGCACCGTGTTCCCCTTGCTCACCAGTCTGTCCAGGACAGTGAGAAGCATTCTGACATCTTCAAAATGGAGTCCGGTGGTCGGTTCATCCAGAATATACAGAGTATTGCCTGTTGCTATCTTTGACAGCTCTTTGGCCAGTTTCACTCTCTGCGCCTCGCCGCCCGAGAGTGTCGGTGCTGGCTGTCCGATTCTAATATAGCCAAGCCCAACATCGTAAAGGAGCTGGAGTTTTCTCTTTATCTTGGGAATCTTGTCAAAATGGCGCATCGCTTCTGTCACTGTCATATCGAGCACATCAGCTATGGACTTGCCTTTAAACTCTATGTCAAGAGTTTCTCTATCATAGCGCTTCCCCTTGCACACCTCGCAGGTCACGTGCACATCAGGCAGAAAGTGCATTTCTATTCTGATTATCCCGTCCCCTTCACAAGCTTCGCATCTACCGCCCTTTACGTTGAAGCTGAATCTCCTGGGCTTGTACCCGCGCATCTTTGACTGCGGAAGGTTCGCATAAAGCTCTCTTATATAAGAAAAAACTCCAGTATAGGTGGCAGGATTTGACCTCGGAGTTCTTCCTATCGGCGATTGATCTATGTTTACGACCTTATCTATCTGCTCCAAGCCCTGGATGCTTTTGTGCTTTCCTACTGGATGACGCGAATGATAGAAATACTTCGCCAGAGCCCTGTAGATGATGTTGTTCATCAGGGTAGATTTCCCTGAGCCGGAAACCCCGGTGATGCATACGAGAAGACCCAGAGGAATCTCCACGTTGATCTTTTTCAAGTTGTTTTCCCGGGCACCGAGAATCGTCAGGACCTTTTCGTTCCGTTCTCTCCTCTTTCCTGGTATCGCAATGGAAGCCTTCCCGGCAAGATAGCGGCCAGTAAGAGACTTTCTACTACGCATTATCTTATCCGGCGGACCAGTGGCAACAACTTCTCCTCCATTCTCGCCCGCTCCTGGCCCCAGATCAATAATATGATCGGCCCTGAGAATCGTCTGTCTGTCGTGCTCTACGACCAGCACAGTGTTGCCAAGATCTCTGAGCCGGCAGAGCGTGTCCAGGAGTCTTCTATTGTCTCTCTGGTGTAGTCCAATGCTCGGCTCATCAAGTATGTAAGTTACCCCAACCAGGCGGGACCCAATCTGAGTAGCCAGTCTTACCCTCTGTTCCTCACCTGCAGATAGCGTCTCAGAAGTTCTCTCCAGGGTAAGGTAGTCAAGACCTACATTCTCCAGAAAAGACAGCCTCTCCCTTATCTCTTTAACTACCTCACCGGCAATGTGCTTCTCTCTGCCAGCAAGCTTCAACTCGGAAGAGAAGAATCGACTAGCCTCTTTAATAGACATCCCGACCACGTCATGAATGTTCTTTCTCTTTATAGTTACAGCAAGGCTCTCTTTTCTCAATCTGGCTCCATCACAGGCAGGGCAGGCCTGCACGGTCATATACTTTTCTATCTCGCTTCTTACCCAATCAGAATCTGTCGTTCTATATCGTCTCATAAGCCTCGGCACGACACCTTGAAATTCCTCCCACGTTCCAGTCGTCTGATCACTCTGGTTTTCCGTACCGAAAAAGATTATTTCCTTTACTCTTTCAGGAAGATCTCTGAATGGGCTGTCGAGATCGAAGTCATACTCTCGTGCCAGATAGACAAGTTTTTCCAGAAGTTGCACACTCGGTTCTCCCCAGGGTCCGACTGCGCCCTCAGGTATGCTCAATTCTTCGCTTACAATGATCTGCTCCGAGTCTATCTCCATCTTCGTTCCCAGGCCATGGCAAGCCGTGCAGGCCCCATATGGGCTGTTAAAAGAGAACATCCTCGGAGTCAGTTCCTGGTAGCTTACGCCACACTCCACGCATGCGAATGCTTGGCTGTAGATTTGGTCTTTGCCGTCAGAGCCGGAAATGACCACAATTCCGCCTGACTCTTTCAACGCTGTGGCCACAGAATCGGCCAATCGCGATCTGATCCCCTCCTTCATAACAATCCTGTCCACAACCAGTTCTATAGTATGCTTCTTGTGTCTCTCAAGGTCTGGTATGGTCTCCAGTTCCACAACCCAACCATCAACTCTGGCTCTGATGTATCCTCTTTTTCTTGCCCTCAACATCAGGTCCTTATGTTCTCCTTTTCTCCCCATGATCAGTGGAGCAAGCACGCTTATCCTTTTCCCGGGAGCATAATTCATCACAGAATCCACAATCTGCTGAGGTGTCTGCGAGGAGATCTCTCTTCCGCATTTGTAGCAGTGGGGAATGCCAATCCTGGCAAAAAGAAGGCGAAGATAGTCATAAATCTCAGTGACGGTTGCCACAGTCGACCTTGGATTCTTCGAGGCGCTCCTCTGCTGGATCGAAATGGAAGGTGATAGACCCTCTATCGAGTCTATACTCGGCTTTTGCATCACCCCCAAGAACTGCCTGGCATACGCTGAAAGCGACTCAACATACCTCCTCTGGCCCTCGGCGTATATTGTGTCAAAAGCCAGAGTTGATTTGCCAGAACCTGATAGGCCGGTGATTACGACCAACCTGTCTCGGGGAATTTCGACATCAATATTCTTGAGGTTGTGTTCTCTGGCACCCTTTATTACTATGCTCTGCTTGGGCAAACCCTCCTCCTGTGCAACCAGTCAGTATATCCCGAATATCCAGTGATGTCAAGGGAAGCTAAAGTGGAGTGTCATTGCAAATAGAAAATGTCAGGTTTTTTGCAAATCAAAAATGTCAGTAATT